>NZ_ASZW01000091.1:74099-84625 GCF_000468215.1 Arthrobacter sp. CAL618
CCGCCAGCCGATCGAAGTCCGCTGACGCCACCTGCTGGAGTGCAGCAACCAGGTCACCGAGCACGCCGGAACGGATCAGGATCCCGGTCTGGACGCCGTCGCCGGTCGGCACACCGGGGCCCAGTGCGCCGCCACCGTTGGAAATCACCTCGGGGATCCCCGTGACATCACTGGCGATGCAGGGCACGCCCATCGCCATTGCTTCGAGCAGAACGGTGGGCAGACCATCGGCGTTCCCGTCCGCGCCCACCAGGCAGGGGGCGGCGAACACATCGGCCCACCGCAGCAGCTCGATCACTTCGGCCTGGGTCCGCGGTCCCAGCAGAGTGAGAGTTGCCTCCAGCCCGTGGCTGGCAATCTGGTGAGCCAACTGGTCGTGAAGCTCTCCGCCACCGGCAATACGGACGTCGAGGACAACCCCGCGGTGGACCAGCTCAGCGACAGCCTCGATGAGCTGGTTGAAACCCTTCTTCTCGACCAGCCGGCCGACGGCGGCAACCCGCACCACCGGTCCGGGCGCGCTGGGATTGGCGAAGGGAAACCGCTCCAGCTCTAGACCGTTGTAAATCCGATGGACCCGTTCCAGGTGTTCGGGGAACAACCCGCCCAGGTAATTGAGGTTGAAGTCGCTCACCGTCACCACATGGTGCGCGGCCCCGATCAGTCCGCGGAGCACCTCCGGGTCCACCTCCTCATGGAAAATGTCCTTGGCGTGCGCAGTAAACGAGAACGGAATGCCCGTCAGCTCCGCTGCGACCTTTGCCGTGCGGGCGGCGATTGACCCGAAGTGGGCATGCACATGGGTGATGCCCCGCTGGCACAGCAGCATCGCAAGCTCAACACCCTGGTGAACCTCCACCGCGTCCATGGCGGCCAGCTCAGGGAGCAACCGGGCGAACCGGTGAGCAAAGTCCGGAATAACGTCCCCGGCGGCTGCCATGATGGCCCAGCCATCAGCGAGTTTGGCTGGTTTCGACACATACGTGACGGGAGCCTGGACCCGGGCCAGCTCGGGATGGAACCGGGGGTCGATCGGAGGCCTGAGCGAAAAGATCTCCAGCTCGTCCCCGGCGGCTTCCCGCGCGAGTATCTCGGTGACAATGAAGGTTTCGGAGAACCGGGGATAGATCTTCAGGATGTAACCGGTGCGGGAACCACTAGACGGCTGCAAGGTTCGTCCAATCGCTACGAAGGTCGGCATGGGGGGTTGGCACCGTGAAGCCGAGCAGTTCGGCGGCAAACTTGCCCACGGTGTGCAGGCCGTTCAAATCCACGTTGTGCCGTGGCGACGGCGTCCCGACCACGGTCTCGAACCATTCGGTGAGCACCTCAGGTGTGAACCGGTCGGGGTGGCACATCTCCATCAGCTCGTGGCGGGCCAGGGACTCGGCGCGGATCAGTTGCTCCCGCCGGGGATGAACGCGGGGCACCACCAGCGCAGGGGTGGTGGTGCTCATGATCTCGCACACCGAGTTGTAGCCGCCCATTGACACGATCGCGGAGGCTTCCCTCATCTCGGCGAGTCCGTCACGCACCATCGAAATGACCCGGGTGCCGGGCGCCGCCGACTTTTCGATCACAACGCGGTCCTCCTTGGGCATCTGGGGGCCGGTGACAATCAGGTGTTCATAGCCGTGGGGGACTGTCGCCTGGGCTGCAGCCAGCAGCACCGCACGACCGTCGGATCCGCCTCCGGCCATGGTCAGTACATACGGCTTTGCCGTGGACCCGGTGCGACGCCGCGACTGACGGCCGGTTGCCAGATACCCGGTATAGCGGACCATCGAGGCGAGCTTGCCGGGAACTTCACCGGATGCCACCGGGTCATGAATGACGGGATCCCCGTAGACCCACAGCTCATCGAAATAGCCACGAAGCTTGTCCAGGTTCCCCAACGCGTTCCATTCCCGCCGTGCCACCTGGGGGCTGTCGAGGACTTCGCGCAGACCAAGGACCACCTTGCATCCAGGCCGTGCCTTCTTCAGGTCCGACAGGGCCGAGATGAGTTCCCGATCCACGCCGAAGGCGTGCCGGTCCACGACCACCAGATGAGGCCGGAACTCGGAGAGGACGGCTTCCATGATCTGCGACCGAAGCCGGATGAGTTTGCTCTGGTTGATCGCCAGGTTGCGGGGGACGTAGCCGTCGCTGCCCTTGGCAATACCCGGCAGCACTACCCAGTCCCAACCGTCTGGACTGTCAAAGCGTGTTGCCTGGGATTCGCCGGTGACCAGCAGCCCGGTGACCTTGCGGTTGGTCAGCCCGGGGAGGTTGGCGGCCAGGGAGTGGGCGAGAGCCAGATTCCGCCGGGTATGACCCAGGCCCTGGGAGTCGTGCGAGTACAGCACCACCCGGAGCTCTTTCAACGAGTGCGTTTCCATGACGGTGACCAATCTTTCCCTGCGGTGATGTAACTGCTGCAGGTTCTCTATCTAGCCAGCCGCCTATGAGACGTTCGTGAGGCGCTTATGAGAGAGTTCTCATCGAACTCTCTCACCGACACCCGTCGGGGAGCCTTAAACAATCGTCCTGCCGGTTCCCGGCGAACAGCCGCCCGCCTCGTGACACCCGCACTTCCTGGACACGCGAAGACCCGGTCGTCACAGGTGACAACCGGGCCTTCGGAACGCAGCAACCGACAGTGGCGTGGCGTGGGGGAAGCGTGCGGCCTACTGTGGCTGGTACGACAGGCAATCGGCGGTGTCAGCGCCGCTGCCGATCTTCACATCGGTCTTACCGCACATGAGGTGGCTATTGAAGCTGCACTCGGTCCGCTGGCAGGCACCCACGTGGGCCAGGACCATGGGCAGTCCGCCGGTCGCTGAAGTGTCGATGAAGGTGGAGCATGATGCATGGTCGCGGCTACCACCGACCGTAATCGCGAAGGCAGTGCAGCCGTCATGGTTAAAGGAGCAGGAATGGACACTGCAATCGGAAACGCTTGCAACTTCGGTTGTCATGGTTCCTCCTCAGGGATTCGTCGTTTTATTCCCTTAACGGTACTGCTGGATGGAGGAAATAACACTCAATAAAAGTAATTCGATAGCACACATTAAATTAGCGTATTTATTGCTTTCGTATTGACGCCACGGTCTGTCATTTATCTGGATTTTGTGGCCCATACCCCGCTGTCCCGCGGAGGGGCTACTGCTGTGCCGAACAAAAGGCAGCGAACTCAGGTCCGGTCACCACGACTCCCGGATGCGGTCCTGCTGCCACCAACGACGGCGACCAGGCGGCGGGCCAGGCTGAACGGGTTCCGACCAGCACAATGTTCCCTGCCATCCGCCCACTGATCATCCCGGCATCAGCCAGCACCGCGACGTCGTCGGCGGCGGCACGCAACCGTCGCGCCTGGGCACGCGCAAACGTCAGCGGCGGATCATCGCCCACATTGACCAGCACCACGCCGCCTGGAGCGACTGCCGCACTGAGCGAACGATAGAAGGCTTCATCAGTCAGATGGGCCGGCGCATCAGCGCCAGCAAAAACGTCCAGCACCACTGCGTCAAAGGAGCCGGGCTCGCAACGCTCAAGGGCCGCGCGGGCGTCATCGATCACCATCGAACACCGGGTGCCCTCCGGCAGTGGCAGATGCTCCAGGACAAAGTCGAGCAGCTCCCGCTCAAGTTCTACAGCTGTCTGCTCGGAACCTGGTCGCCTGGCCTGGACGTACCGCGCCAGGGTCAGCGCACCCGCACCCAGGTGCAGCACCCGGATGGGCTCGCCCGCCGGCTTGAAGATATCCAGCACATTCGCGATCCGGCGCAAATACTCATAAAAGACGTTCCCGGGATTCCGCAGATTCACATGGGATTGTTGTGCGCCACCGATACTGAGAATGAATGCCCCCTCGGTAAATGCATCCTCATCAATTTCTGCAAGCTCGCCAATTCCAGCCAGCTGCAGGGTAGGCACGGAGCCGTCCTCGTCGGCAGCTAGCTCAACACCCTTCATAGCCGGGCGCTCAACGTCGCCAGCCGGTCCGCGGCTTCCTGCAGGACCTCGGTTTTCTTGCAGAACGCGAATCTCAGGAGCGAACTGGTGCGGGCTGCGCCGTCGGGATGGCAGAACACCGCCACGGGGATGGCTGCCACCCCCACCAGCTCCGGCAACCGTCGTGCCAGTGCGGTGGCGTCGCTGATTCCCAGCGGCGCGGTATCCACGTTCACAAAGTAGGTTCCCTGCGGGGAGAAGACATCAAACCCGGCGGCTTTCAACCCTGCACTGAGGATGTTCCGCTTCGTCTGCAGGGTGGCCGCAGTCGCCTGGAAGAACCCGTCGTCCAGGCCCAGGCCGTGGGCGACGGCGCTCTGGAACGGCGTGCCTGAGCTGTAGGTAAGGAAGGTCTTGACGGTCCGCACCGCCGAGATGAGCTCCTGCGGCCCGGTGATCCAGCCGATCTTCCATCCGGTCACCGAGAAGGTTTTCCCGGCCGAGGAGATGGTGAGGGTACGATCCTTAGCTCCCGGCAGCGAGGCGATGGGCAGATGCGCCACACCGAAGGTGAGGTGCTCGTAGACCTCGTCGGTGACGATCACGGCGTCATGCTTCACCGCGAGGTCCACAATCTTCTGCATCACTTCCCGGGTGAACACGGTTCCGGTCGGGTTGTGGGGGTTGTTGAGCAGGATAATCCGGGTCGAGGGGGAGACTGCCCGCTCCAGCTCGTCGAGATCGGGCTGGAAATCGGGCGCCGACAGGGCCACGGTGGTGTGGGTGGCCCCGCTCAGGCCGATGATCGCGCCGTAGGAGTCATAGAACGGTTCAAAGGTAAGAACTTCGTCGCCGGGCCCGGCCAGGGCCAGCACCGCCGACGCAATTCCCTCGGTTGCGCCGGTGCTGACGATCGTCTCGGTGTGGGGGTCGGGCGTCAGGCCGTAGAACCGTTCCTGATGCGCCGCGATAGCCTCCCGGAGCACTGGCAGACCCTGGCCGGGCGCATACTGGTTGGCCCCGGCGGAAATCGCCGCCCGGGCGGCCTCAAGGATTTCGGCTGGCCCGTCCTCGTCAGGGAATCCCTGACCCAGGTTGATCGCCCCGTGCTTCCCCGCCAGCATGGTGATTTCCTCGAAGATTGTCACACCCAGTCGCCCATCAGAGGCCAAGAGGTTGGCGCCCGACGCGGTCCGTTGCCAGGGCGTGGGAGTTGCGGCGGTGCCGGTCACCAGTGAAGAAGTTGTTGTACTCATGGAATCAAGTATTACGGTTTTGCCGACCTGACGTTTGGCTCTGCGATGCCACACCGCAATGCCCTGTAGATTCGAAGCATGCGTCGCGCAGTGTGCCCCGGATCCTTTGACCCCATCCACAACGGTCACGTGGAGGTCATAGCCCGTGCCGCCAGCCTCTTTGATGAGGTGATCGTTGCGGTATCAACCAACCCGGCCAAGAATTACCGGTTCGATGTGGAGGAACGGCTGGCCAGCGCGCGCGAAACCCTCACCTATCTCCGCGGTGTCTCTGTCCTGCCGATGGGGGAAGGGTTGCTGGCCGAGTTCTGCCGCTCACAGGGAGCCAACCTGATCGTCAAGGGGCTACGCTCCAGTCAGGACTTCGACTATGAGCTGCCGATGGCCACCATGAACCGACAGCTCACCGGCGTTGAGACCGTCTTCATTCCAGCGGAAAACAGCTACACCCACCTCTCGTCGACGCTGCTCAAAGAGGTCGCTTCGTTGGGCGGCGACATCTCCCCGTTTGTCCCGAAGGGCGTTTTGAAACGGCTCAACCGGCCGTCCGCCTAACTGACCTGTCGCGCCGTGTCGGCAATACCGATGAAGTAGTCTGAACTGATGAACGACAAGACCCGCCTCACGCCCGAAGATCCATTTCCTGAGGACCTCGACACCCTGGCTGACGAGGATGTGGAAGTTCTGAACAGCAAGGTTCATCGCCAAATCGACGAGGAATACGTCGAGGAAGGTCAGCCGAACCCGGAGACCGAGTTTCGCAAGGAAGAGCTTGATGAAGAGCTCGACGAGCGCGACGGCGAAAACTCTGCGAATTCAGGCAGCTAGTGCTTCGCGATGGCAAGCTGGTACGTCGGCTCTAATCGGCGAACGATAGAGTTCACGAACACCGGAACGGACCAGCGATTTCCTCCCCTCCATCAGTAGTCCCAAGCTATCTACAGGGTCTTGATGACAAGTTCCTCCTAGCGGCATAGCCATCTGTGCCGTTGTTGAAGGTCTCGGCGACAAAGGGCTGAGCACATCACAGGGGAGCAGACAATGGGTATCAATCCGCGGCACCGTTCTCCGGGCCGCAAAACCAGCACAAAGTTGACAGCACTGGCCGCAGGCAGCGCTGTGGTCTTATCCGGGATCGTCTTGCCCGGACAATTAGCCGGAGCGGCGCCGCCTCCTGGCCAGGATTTCAACGTCACCGCGGGTGACCTTGAATTCATTCTCAAACAGATTGATATCTCAGAGGCGCACGCCGAAGACGTGCTGGTCGACCAGAACTCCTCACCTCTATGCAACCCCGGCAACACTTTCAATGTGGCCGAACAAACACACTACGACGCCGATGGTGATCCCTGTGTTGGGGCCGCCACCTCGCCGTTCGGGCTACGTACAGTTGATGGACGTTGGAACAATCTCCTTCCGAACCAGGACGGATGGGGTTCAGGCGGGCAAACGTTTCCACGGTTGCTCCCGGCCGAGTTCCGCGAGGCCGATTCTGCCCCTCCAGGCTCTCCGGGAGGACCTCCTCCAGGCGGCGCACCGGGCCCAGCTACCAGTTATGAGCAGACCGAGGGATTTGTCTATGACTCGACTCCCCGGAATATCAGCAACCTCATTGTGGATCAAACCATCAACAATCCGGCCGCAGTCGCCGTAGCCGAACGGGTCGAAGGCTCCGAGATCGGCCAGCCAACGGTTACGAACCGCCTTGAAGGCGCCAATCGGTTTGGCACTGCCGCCGCTGTCAGCGCAGATACGTTCGGGCCAGACGTCCCAGTGGTCTACATCGCCCGCGGTGATCTTTACCCTGACGCTCTAACGGGTGGACCGGCCGCGAAGGCCGGCAACGGCCCGATTCTGCTGGTCAGTCCCACCGCCATCCCAGCTGAAACCGTGACGGAATTGCAGCGGCTGGCCCCGCAACGCATTGTCATACTCGGCGGGCCAGTCGCGGTAAGCGAGGGCGTGGCAACCGCTCTGGAGGACTACACAGCCGGCGCAGTTACCCGGCTGGATGGAGACGACCGCTACGGAACTGCCGCGGCAATCAGCGCCGATACGTTCGCAACGGACATCGGCAAAGTGTACATCGCCACCGGACAAGACTTCCCAGACGCCTTAATCTCGGCCGCTCCGGCAGCCCGTGATGGCCATCCTGTGCTGCTCACGCTCGGGACCTCGATTCCCGCCGCGACTATTGCTGAGTTGCAGCGGCTGGCTCCCCAGGAGATCGTGGTTGTAGGAACGACCGAGCGCGTTAGCGAAGCGGTCGTTACCCAGCTGACGGACTACACGGCGGGTGCGGTAACTCGGATTGATGGCATTGATCGCTACGAAACAGCCGTGGCCCTCTCACAGGGCAACTATTCGCCGGGCGTCACCCACGCCTTCATTGCGCGTGGCTCGGACTTCCCTGATGCACTCGCCGGCTCATATCTTGCTGGCCTGCGCGGTGGTCCTCTGCTGCTCGTTCCTGACATCGGCACGATGCCGGCGTCAGTCGCCGCCGAGCTGGAGCGACTTGCACCGCAGACGGTGACGGTCCTTGGGGGCCCGTCGGCCGTTCCAGCGGAGACGGAAGGCGCTGTAGCTGAACTTCTGCCCGGTACCCAAATTTTCATCCCGGACGTTGCAACCGACGAGGGATTGTCAGCGTCTGCGACGTCCCTGTTTACCATCTTCGGTCAGTTCTTTGACCACGGACTGGATCTGATCTCGAAGGGCGGCAACGGAACCGTAGTGGTTCCCCTGCGGCCGGACGATCCACTGTACGTTGAAGGTTCGCGGACCAACTTTTTCATGCTGGACCGTGCAACCATCGATTCGGGCGAGGACGGAACGGAGCGGAATCACACCAACCGCACCACTCCGTTTGTAGACCAGAACCAGACCTACACCTCGCACCCGTCGCATCAGGCCTTCCTGCGGGAATACGAATCCACAGCAACCGGACCAGTACCCACGGGCCGTTTGCTCAATGGATCCGATGAAGACAGCTTGGCCACCTGGGGAGATACCAAAGCCCAGGCCCGAGACATGTTAGGCATCAACCTCAGGGATATGGATGTCCTCAACGTTCCACTACTGAAGATGGATCCCTACGGACGCTTTGTTCCGGGCGCGAATGGCTATCCCCAGGTCGCATTCGAGGATGGCTTCATCGAAGGCAACCCGGAGGCGCCAATCTCCACTGTGGGCGCGCTACGTGCCAATAACGCCTTCCTGGACGATATCGCCCATGGCGCGGTGCCCGACGAACTGGCCGGCTACGATAACGCGGCGCTTGATGCTCACTTCGTCACTGGTGATGGACGTGGCAACGAGAACATCGCGCTGACGGGAATACACCAGGTATTCCATTCCGAGCACAACCGGGTGATGGAACAGGTAAAAGCCTTCCTGCAGGAACCTGAGCAGGCAGCTCTCCTCGCCGGGTACCAGGAGGACGGATTCTGGGACTACGGCGAACGTCTGTTCCAAGCTGCCCGGTTCTTCACGGAGATGCAGTATCAACACCTTGTTTTTGAGGAATTTGGCCGCCGGATACAACCGTCGATCGATGCTACGGTCCTCAACGAGAACTCCTACATGCCAGATGTCAATCCAGCGATCTCCTCCGAATTCGCGAATGTCGTGTACCGGTTTGGGCACTCAATGCTGACCGACACAGTAGATCGTGACTTTGGCGGTGTGGTGGAGAAGCAACCATTGCTGGATGCGTTCCTTGATCCGGTGGGATACAAGCTCGGACCCAACGGCGAAGCTTTGACTTCCAAGGCTGCGGCTGGGTCCGTGATCAAAGGCATGGCCAACCAAACTGCCGCTGGCATCGACGAATTCGTGGCCGATACGTTGCGTAACCAGCTACTAGGGCTCCCATTGGACCTTGCATCGATCAACATCTTGCGTGCAAGGGAAACCGGTGTGCCTGGGCTACAGGTGGCGCGGCAGACGTTCTACGACGAGACACTGATGCCGCAGTTGGCTCCCTACACCAGCTGGGAGGATTTCCGGCTCGGTATGAAGAACCCGGAGTCCATCCTGAACTTTGTAGCGGCCTACGGAAACCACCCGACGCTAGCGTCGGCAACGACCATGGCCGACCAACGTTCAGCTGCCACAGATCTCATTGCCGACACGGTGTTCATGAACGCGCCGGCCGCTGACACTGGAGTCAACAACATCGACTTCTGGATGGGAGGCCTCGCTGAGAAGCCGTTTGTGTTCGGCGGCATGCTCGGGTCGACGTTTAATTTCGTCTTCGAGACCCAACTGGAAAGTCTGCAGAACGGCGACCGTTTCTACTATCTGAACCGCAACCTGGGGAACTCCCTGTTCCACGCACTGGAAGCAAATTCACTGTCGCAGATAGTCGAACGGAACACCGAAGTCGATAACCTGCAGCACGATCTGTTCGCAACACCCCAGATCACGTTCGATCTATCCAATCCAAGCGCCGCAACAAACGCCGGCATGACGTTCATCAATGGTCAGGCACGGTTCGCCGGAGGAGAGCATGTCTCCATCCACGGCACCGACGGCAACGACAATATCAGGGCAGGCATCGGCGACGACTCCATCTGGGGCGCCGCGGGCAATGACCGGATTGAAGGCGACGACGGCAACGACACGATCATGGGCGGCGACGGCGACGACATCCTCACGGACCTCAACGGCGACGACAGGATCCAGGGCGAAGCGGGTAACGATGCCATCAACGGCGGTCCCGGTATCGACCTCTTGTTCGGAGGCTCAGGAAAGGACGTCATCTACGGCGGCCAGGACAACTCAACGATCTTCGGCGGAATTGGTAGTGACTTCATCCGTGGTTCAACTGGACCAGATGTCATCACCGGCAACGAAGACGATGACTGGATTGAAGGGGGAGCTGGTCACGACCTGATGTCCGGCGACAACAGCAACACCATGATGAATGATCCTAACCTGTGGCACGGCGGACACGACGTACTCATCGGGGGAGCAGGCAACAACGATCACGATGCTGAAGGCGGCGATGACATTATGGTAGCCGGCGCTGGCACGGAACGGTTTGGTGGAATGCTCGGCTTTGACTGGGTGACTTACAAAGACAACCCTTACCCGGTCAACGCGGACTTGTCGATCCTGCAGATCTTGCCCGATACCCTGACCGCAATCCGCGACAGATTCCTCAACGTTGAAGCACTTTCCGGTTGGAACAGCAACGATGTTCTCCGAGGCGCAGCAACCGAGGACGACATCACGGAACCATCGATTGGAACCCTTGGGTACGGACACCGGTTGACACAGGAACACCTGGACCGGATCCAAGGTTTGCGTGATCTGCTTGGTGGCGGG
>NZ_ASZW01000091.1:84635-85719 GCF_000468215.1 Arthrobacter sp. CAL618
CCCTGCCGTTCCTGGTGGGCGAGCCAACCGATGAGAATGATTTCAACAACAACATCATCCTTGGCGGCCCGGGCAACGACCTCATTGAGCCTCGACTAGGACAGAACTTTGTCGATGGCGACGCGTGGCTTGATGTCAACGTAGTCTGGCGGCCAGGCGGCGAAACGGAGCCTGTAGTTGAACGGCAAAAGTCGATCACCGCCTTCCAGGTACGGATCTTTGCCGGGCAAATCAACCCGGGAGACCTGTACATTGAACGGAGGATCATGGATGCCGATTCGGACCAGGCTGAGGTGACGAACACCGTTGTCTACGCGGAAACGCGGGCCGAGTTCACTATTGAGGAACTGCCAGACGGTGCCATTCGTGTCACCAACATCTTGGAACCGGACATCCGTTCAGATGTTCTGAAAAGCATCGATGTTCTTCAGTTCAGCGATGAATCGGTGGATGTTTCTAATGGCGTTGCAGCCCCAGTCGCATTGCCCGCGGATACAGTGACACTGGATGAGGTTGTCGCAGCTGTTGGCGACACGGTAACCGTGACGGCTGATATCGATCCTGCGGCGGAAGGTGTCGCCTTCGAACTGCAGGCAGTCGCTGTCGGTGAGGGCGGAGATACAAACGCCGCCACGACTCAGAACAACACCACCGGAGAGTTCGTCATCACGGAGGCGGAAGAAGGATTCCAGCTACAGGTTGTTGCGACCTTCACCGACGCCGATGGCACACCGGTTCAGGTCACGTCGGAAGCCACAGAAGCGGAGGTGGCCCCAGCACCGTAACCCGGTGGACTGGAATGCAACTGAACAGGAAGGGACCCGTAGCTCAGGCTGCGGGTCCCTTCCGAATTAATGTGGATAAAGGCTCACTCCGGTGGACTTGACCACGAAGAACACCTTCATCCCGGGAACCAGGTCGAGGTCCGCCGCGGCTGCGGCGGTGATCTCGGCGCTGAGGTGACCGGCGCGGACACTGACCAGACCGCCGCGCTGTTCCAGATCACTGATCACTACCGGCAGCACATTCCGCGGACTACCGGATGGTTCCATCACAAACACCGAGACCGCGCGGGGGCTGAAGA
>NZ_ASZW01000092.1:0-15909 GCF_000468215.1 Arthrobacter sp. CAL618
GCTCCTCGGCGATCGCCGATAGCCGGACCCCGTCCCCGGTGACCAGGCCGCTGGTCGTGCTAGTGCCGGTGACCAGGTTCAATCCGGCGAGGCTCGCGCCGAAAGCACTGCGCG
This sequence comes from Arthrobacter sp. CAL618, assembly GCF_000468215.1. Lineage (NCBI taxonomy): Bacteria > Bacillati > Actinomycetota > Actinomycetes > Micrococcales > Micrococcaceae > Arthrobacter > Arthrobacter sp. CAL618. The sequence goes on from NZ_ASZW01000092.1 coordinate 115, forward strand.
GACGTTCGAGCACGTCGCGGGTGGGTCCCGCCTCCACGATCCGTCCTGCCTGGATGATGATGGTGCGGTCCGCGAGCATCAGGGCATCCAACACGTTGTGGGTCACGATGATCGCGCTGCGCCCCGTCAACACCCGCTTCAGGGTCCGCCGCATCGCCGGAGTCACGGCAATATCCAGTGCCGCCATGGGTTCGTCAAGCAACAGCAATCGCGGATGGGTTGCAAGGGCCCTGGCGACCGCCACCCGCTGCGCCTGGCCGCCGGACAACTCCGATGGACGCCGGTCAGCAAACCCCTCAGCCTCAACCTCGGCCAGCCACCGCAGCGCATCGGTCCGGGACGCCGCACGGCCCGTGCCCTGGCTGCGTGGTCCGAAGGCAACATTGTCCAGCACGCTCAGATGCGGGAACAGCAGCGGCTCCTGCGCCAACAGTGAGACACCCCTGGCATACGGGGCCAACCAGACTCCGTCAGCAAACAGTGTGGTGTCATCGAGGGTGGCGCTGCCGCCGTCGGGACGCAACAGTCCCGCGAGCACCGCGAGCAGCGTCGACTTGCCAGCGCCGTTGGGGCCAAGGACGGCAACGGTTTCGCCCTGCTCCACTGTCAACTGGACCGCCAGATTGCGGGCGGCTACCTGCACATCTGCCGTGAGGCTCACAGTGCGCCTCCGCCCTGGGGACGGCTCCGGTGCGCAAGCCCAACCACCAGCACCGCCACCACGACGAGGACCAGTGAGAGCGCGACGGCGGCATCGGGATCGGTCTCGCGCTGCAGATAGATCTCCAGGGGAAGGGTCCGGGTGACACCCTGCAGGCTGCCCGCAAAGGTCAGGGTGGCACCAAATTCACCCAGCGCCCGCGCGAAGGACAGCACCATTCCGGAAATCAGCCCCGGCAGCACCAGGGGCAGGGTAACCCGGCGGAGTACAGTTCCGGGACGGGCGCCCAGCGTCGCAGCAACCGCTTCGTACCGGCTGCCAGCTGACCTGATGGCCCCCTCGAGGCTGAGCACCAGGAAGGGCAGGGCCACGAAGGTCTGCGCAATCACGACGGCGGTCGTCGAGAACGCGATGTTGATCCCGAGCACCTCAAGGCTGGACCCCACCAGTCCCTGCCTGCCAAACGTGTACAGCAACGCTATGCCGCCGACCACGGGCGGCAGGACCAGGGGCAACAGCACCAGCGCCCGCAGGACCTGCTGGCCGGGGAAGTCGGTGCGGGCGAGCACCAGGGCCATCGGTACGCCAAACACGACGCACAGCCCCGTGGCGATCACCGAGGTGCGCAGGCTCAGGCCGAGCGCCGCCACCGACGACTCCGAGGTCACCAGCTGCACGAACTGGGACCAGTTCACTTGCGCGATCATCGCCGCCAGGGGCAACAGCACCAACAGGGCACCGCCGGCAGCGAGGACAAACACCCACCGCGGGATTCCATGCCGGATTGCCCGGGTTCTGGTGCTCACGGCGCACCGAATCCTGCCTCGGTGAGCAACTGCTGGCCCGCCGGAGACGTCACGAGGTCAATGAAGCTTCGGGCGCGATCACTATTCCCACCCGCCACAGCCGCCACCGGGTAGGTGGTGAGAGCGTCTGTCGCCTCCGGGAAGTCAATGCTCTCGACGCTGTTGCCGGCGGCCAGTACATCGGTGACATAGACCAGGCCCGCATCTGCTTCACCGGACCGGACCTTGCCCAGCGTGTCGGTTACCGACCCTTCCTCACTCACCGCGTTCACCGTCACTCCGGCTGCCCTCTGAACCTCGACTGCAGCGGCCCCGCAGGGTACCTGCGGGGCGCAGAGGACCACCCTGGTGCCGGGGTCGGCCAGATCCTCAAAGCCGGTGATGCCTGCCGGGTTGCCCGCGGGTACAGCGATGGTCAGGGTATTCGTGGCAAAGGGCACCGGTTGCCCGTCGATCAGTTCCTCGGCGGCTACCCGGTCCATCGTGAGGGTGTCTGCTGGAGCAAAGACATCGGCGGGTGCACCGGCGGTCAGCTGGGTGGCCAGATCAGAGGACCCGGCAAAGCTGAAGGTGATGGTGGAACCCGGATTCTCTGCCTCGTACTGCTCACCGAGCTTCGTGAAGGTGCTCTGCAGCGACGCGGCGGCGAAGACGGTCAGGCCCTGGTTGGCGTCCGCTGACTTCGGAGAGTCGGCTGCGGTACCGCAGGCGGCCAACCCCAGGACTGCCAACGAGGCAACGGCGACCATGCCGCGGGAATGCCTCATCTCAGATCCTCCTTCCGGGAGTCTCGACAATGACTGTGGTCGATTTCACCACCGCGACGGCTACCGAGCCCGGCTCCAGCGCCAACTCCTTGACCGCTTCAGCGCTCATCAGGGAGACAACCCGGTGGGGGCCGCACTGGAGTTCGACCTGGGCCATCACCTTGTCCGTCACCACCCGGGTCACCAGCCCCACAAACCGGTTCCGGGCTGAGCTCTCCATCCCCGATGGGTCCTCGGGCAGGACGGCACGCTGCCGGGCCAGGTGGGCGAGCTCCAGGCCGTCAAGCATGGTGACGCCTGTTGAGGATTTGGTGCTGGTGAGGGTGCCGTCTTCTGCCCAGCGCCGGACTGTGTCGGCGCTGACACCGAGGTAGTGCGCTGCGTCCTTAACCCGTATCTGCGACATAAAAGCCACTCTAGCCCAGCAAATGCGTCTCTAGGCATGGGTGCCCGCGAACAAGGCCTCGGTGAAGCCCTCCTCTGCCGGGGGCCGGTGCGAAGCCAGTGCGCGGTCCGTGCAGGGGGCCTCGGCCGGGGGCCGGCGCGGGACCGGTGCGCCCTAGCCCTTCTTCAGCGGATCGTGTCCCCAGTTCATCAGGGAGTACCGCCACCGGGAGTGTTCAACGTCGGACGACGGCTTCTGTGCCAGATGTCTGTGGACGTAGCCCACTACCTTGTGCATGTGCGCAACATCCTCCTCGCTGAGATCCGCTTTCCTGGTTCGCAGGATTTTCACAATCCGTCGGCCGGATTCGTGGCCCACCGACTCGCCTCCGTTGCCCTTCTGGCCGACCGCCCGTGATTCTTCGGATTCGAGCCAGTCCTCCAGTGTGGAGGCCGTCATGTTGACCGCCTTCTGCCAGTCTGGCCACACCGAATTCAACGTGTCTTCGGAACCGCTCATGGCTATCGCTTTCCTTCAGGTTGGGATGCACCCAGGCATTTGGCGGGTCCTCATCGGCTGCGAGTGTCCCGGCAAAGCTAAGGCTGCTGATTGTTGGTGAGAACCTATCACGCGATCGGGACACCGAAGCAGGTGGTGCCGTAAAGGTCATTTTCCGAGCGGGCGGCGCAGCCGGTACTAGATCCGGTTCGCACAGACAGGGCGCAGGTGGGTGGCAACCAGTGCGGCCGTTTCCTCGACAAACCGGGGCAGCCATCCCAGCAGCCCATGGTCGGGGGTCGAGGGGACCATGACCAGCTCCGCGTCCGAGCATTGACCAAGGTTGGTGAACGCGCGCAGTGCGTGATAGTCGGAAGTAACCACCAGAACAGTGTCCCAGTCCCGGTCGGCTGCGAGTCGGGCGACGGCGCGTGCTTCTCCACGGGTGGTGAGGGGAGAGGGTTCAAAACACACCCGCGATGCGTGTGCCGGTCTCTTGCAGAGCCGGTCGGCGTCGACATTCCCCGGTGTGTCCGTCCGGGAGATGGCAAGGATCGGGGCGTGCCCTGCTGCCACCAACTCCTCGGCGAGGGGGAGCCGCTCCGAGCTGTCGCCCCCCAGGACCACCACCGCATCGGCGTTGACTCCGGCCACATAGTCCGGGCCGAACACCGGTGGGTTGATGAACAGGGAATAGCAGGCGAGCAGCCAGATGCAGGTCAATGCCACCAGTGCCGCCGTCGACCGTTGCAGCCATCGCCACAGCACTCGGGTCGGGGGGATTCGCACCGGGTTAACCTTACGGGCAGGCCACCAGCTGGGTCCGTAACCGCCCGTAAAGCTGCCGTACCGACCGGACCACACCCGCGTGGCGCGTTTGGCTCTGCCCTCAATCCGTGGTGAGGTGGGGCATGAGCGGCAGTAGCCGCCGTCGTCGGCGGCTGTCGCTTGCCGAACCCTCCGGCTCTGGTTTGAGCCGGACGGGCTAATCAGGCTAAGATGATACGTCGGTCATATGTTCTACAGGAGTTCCCATTAAGAGCGATCTCAGTTCGCCTTTGATTTTCAACGTCAAGGACCTCGGGCGCAGCCCGGGCAGCATGCGAACAATCGAAGAACATGTACCCGCACCAAAGGATTTCGGTGTGGTTCTCATCGGTGTTCAGGAAGGTTCCCCCGTGGAACTGGATCTGAGACTGGAGGCTGTGCACGAGGGAATTCTGGTATCAGGTACCGCAGACGTCGAGATCGTGGGCGAATGTGGCCGGTGCCTGGATCCCATCAAGTACAGCAGCAGCGTCGATGTGCAGGAGCTTTTCTACTACGACGACGTCGAGTTGTCCGAGGGAGAAGAACCTGTTGAAGAGCACCGGGTTGATCGGGATTCAATTGATCTTGAGCCGGTGCTTCGGGACGCAGTGGTAACGTCACTGCCGTTCCAGCCGGTGTGCCGGGAGGACTGTGAGGGTCTGTGCTCTGAATGTGGAGCCCGCCTCGCGGATGACCCCGATCATCAGCACGAAATTTTGGATCCCCGCTGGGCGGCCCTTACCGGGCTGACCGGCACTGCAGCGTCAAGCGACGCGGCAGCAAGTACAGAGTCTGTCGAGAGAGAAGAGAGTTAGTCGTGGCTGTTCCTAAGCGGAAAATGTCCCGCTCGAATACCCGTGCACGTCGGTCCCAGTGGAAGGCAACTGCCCCCAAACTGGTGAAGACCGTGGAGAACGGCCGCGTTACCTACAGCCTGGCTCACCAGGCCAAGGTAGTCACCGACTCCGCCGGCACTGCACTGTTCCTTGAGTACAAGGGACGCAAAGTAGCCGACGTCTAACGACCGCTGCGTGCCCGGCATCGCCGTGCCTGTAGCGTTCTTATGCGAATGCGTAAGTAGACGTGGCTAATACTGAAGACCTTTTGAAGCGTCTCGGTGTCTCTATAGACGCCGAGACGCTTCGTCTTGCCCTGACACACCGCTCCTTTGCCTATGAGCATGGGGGCATTCCCACCAACGAACGCCTTGAGTTCCTCGGCGATTCGGTGCTGGGTTTGGCGGTCACCGACGCGCTGTACCGGGACAACCCTGACCTGTCCGAGGGCGACCTTGCCAAGCGGCGCTCCGCCGTCGTCAGCACCCGTGCTCTGGCCGGGATTGCCCGCGACCTGGAGTTGGGCCAGCATGTGCTGCTGGGTCAGGGGGAGAAGCTGACCAACGGTCGGAACAAGGCATCGATTCTTGCCGACACCATGGAAGCGGTCATTGGCGCGACCTACCTGAGCAACGGGATCGAAGTAGCCCGGGCCATGGTGATGCGCCTCGTGGGTCCCCTGCTGGGAAGCGCTGCCGCTATGGGAGCCGGCACCGACTGGAAGACCAACATCCAGGAGATCGCCGCCGCGCGCCGGCTGGGCACCATCGACTACAAGGTCACCGGGTTCGGCCCCGACCACGCCCGCACCTTCGAAGCACTCCTCACGGTCGGCGGCAAGCCGTACGGCTCCGGATCGGGGCCATCCAAGAAGGAAGCCGAACAGGAAGCTGCGGCGGCCTCCTGGCAGATGCTCCGGGTACTCGCCGCCGAGCCCAAGACGGCCGTCCACACGGTAATGGTTCCGGTTGAAGTGGCCAACGTCGATCACGACGGAAGTCGCCCCAACGGCGCTGCTGCTGTTCCTGACCCCGTCATCAGCTCCTCCGACGCGGCCTCCGCTGCGTCGGCCTAAGCACACACCATGCCGGAGCTTCCCGAGGTCGAGGTGGTGCGCCGCGGCCTCGCCCGCTGGGTCCTGGGACGCACCATTGACGACGTCGACATCCTCGACCCGCGATCAATCCGCCGCCACGCCCTCGGCGGTGAGGACTTCACCGGCAATCTGGTGGGCTCCCGTGTCCTGGATGTCGTGCGCCGGGGCAAGTTCCTTTGGCTCCCGCTGGCCGCCAGCACAGACTCTCAAGGGTCCTCTGGCCCGTTGGACGCTTCCGGCGTGGCCGGCGCAACAGGCACCGCGGCGACAGCTGGCGCCGCAGACGCTTCAGCAGCTTTAGGAACCGCCGCACCCCCGGTGGCTTTGATGGCGCATCTGGGCATGAGTGGCCAACTGCTGGTCCAGGACGCCGAAGCCGCTGAGGAAAAACACCTCCGGGTCCGGCTGACGCTTTCGGCGGCGTCCTCGGCCGACGGGGGACCGCTGCCGCGTGAATTGCGGTTCGTCGATCAGCGCATCTTCGGCGGCCTGTTCGTGACATCGATGATTCCCACTGCCGATGGGCACGCCGGTGGCCTCGGTGAAAGCCCGCTGCCGCTGATCCCTGTCGAGGCTGCCCACATTGCGCGCGACCCGCTGGACCCGGCGTTCTCCTTTGACGACTTTTTTGCGTCGCTGCGCCGGCGCAAGACAGGCATCAAGCGGGCACTGCTGGATCAGTCGCTGGTCTCGGGCATCGGCAATATCTACGCTGATGAGGCTCTCTGGGCTGCCCGCGTGCACTACGCCCGACCCACTGACACGATGCGACGGGGCGACGCGCTCCGTCTGATCGACGCCTGTCGCGAGGTCATGCTGCGCGCACTGGACGCCGGCGGCACCAGCTTTGATTCCCTGTACGTCAACGTCAACGGGGCCTCGGGGTACTTCGCGCGGTCCCTCAACGCCTATGGAAGGGAAGGAGAACCGTGCCTCCGCTGTGCCTCGGACCCGGATTTCCACGGCAGCTCCCTGATCCGGCGTGAAATGTTCATGAACCGGTCCTCGTTCAGCTGCCCCCGATGCCAGCCGAAGCCCCGGAACGGGCGCTGGTAAACAGAACATTCCGGATCCCCGCCTCCCATCCGGGGGTCCCCGCGTCTCAAGCGGGACCAACTGATCCTCCACAGCCGGTGCCTTGCCCACATAGTAAGCGGGACCCCGCCGCGGGCATTACTCATGCGGCACCATCGTGAGATGGAAACCTCCCAGCCAGAGTGCGGCTCACTACACGGTCGCCGTATATCGGATCGCAACCCGGTACATCGTCGCCGTAACACAAATGTGACAAAACTGCACGAGCCTAGGTACAGTTATCCACGCGCCGGTTACCGTTCAATTCGGCGTCCTTCTGACAGATTGCCTAATTCTGCCGTTGTCGTAAGGTCCGTTCGCATACATCCGGCAGAAGCGGGGGAACCAGTAACGGTCGTCAACAGACGGCCTTGGGGTGAAGACTCGATCTCGAGTCCGGGTGGCTCCCATCCGAATCCGACAGCTAACTTCGTAGGCACTGGGAGAGGCAACATCATGTCCAAGAACCGTCACATCGCGCGTCACCGCGCAACCCCACCAAGCGCCCTGAAAACCGTCTCCAAGGCGGTCAGTTCACACGTAGGCTCCTTCGGCCGACCAGCAGCAGTGCTGGTCGCTGCGTCCGGTCTGATGCTCAGCGCCGGACTCCCGGCCAACGCATCCGGCGAGATCGCCGCCCAGCCCGCCGCCTCGACACCAGCCGTCCAGAGCGCCGGCTCCGCAACTCACACCGTCCAAGCCGGGGATACGCTTGGCAACATCGCTGCCGCTCAGGGTGTCAGCCTTGATTCGATCTTCGCGCTGAACGGCCTCACCTGGGATTCGGTCATCTTCCCCGGTGACGTTATCTCCCTCTCCGGCAGCGCCACCCAAGCCACTCAGGTAGCAGCACCAGCGCCCGCTGCAGCACCAGCCGCAGCAGTGACCGTCGCCGCGCCCGCTCCTGCTGAGACCAGCACCCTGGGCATCACCACCGCTTCCGAGGCCATTACCCCCATGGCAGCTGCCTCCACCCAGGCATCCGGCTCGGGAATCGTTGGTACCGCTCTCTCGATGATCGGCTCCGGTTACGTCTACGGCGGCACCACCCCCGGTGCCTGGGACTGCTCAGGCTTCGTCCAGTGGGTCTTCGCACAGAACGGCATCGACCTGCCCCGCACCAGCCAGGCGCAGATGGCTGCCTCAGCCCGCACCGACAACCCGCAGCCCGGTGACCTTGTCATCCAGAACGGTGGCGGACACGTGGGTATCTACCTCGGCGACGGCCAGATGATCAGCGCGCTGAACCCCAGCCAGGGCACCCTGATCCACGCAGTCAACGCCATGCCTGTTGTCGGGTACTACACCCCGTAAGTGGATGACTCCGCCGTCGGGTCAGAAGAAGGCGGAGACGCTGGCATCTGACCCTCGGCGGAGGACACACGCGTGATCTCGAATCACATACGAATGCGCCATCGGAAACTTTCCGGTGGCGCATTCGTGTGTTTCTGTGTCGGTAGAGAATTTCGGGACGGCTAGGCCGACCTCAGGCCCCGGTATTTGGTGAGGCGAATGTTGCGGTCTGGGGGAGTCTGCTACTACAGCTGCCGGTAGTGCTCCGAGAGTCTGGCCAGTCCCTCATCGAGTGACACTCCGGGTGTCCAGCCCAGGAGGTCGCGGGTCCGTCGCTGATCGAACCAGTGAGCCGTGGAGAGCTGCTCCGCCAGGAAGCGTGTCATCGGTGGTTCCCCGTCGGCACCGCTGCGCTGCCACACGAACTCAACCAGGGACCCCGCAACCCGTGCCACCCTCCCCGGAACACTCCAGCGCGGCGGGTGAACCCCACCTGCCCGGCAGATGCCCGCGATCAGTTCGCCGATGGGTCGGGGCTCTCCGTTGGTGACCACGACCGCCAAGCCTGCCATCTGGTCCATCCGGGCAAGGGCCGCAGCAATTGCTTCCGCGGCATTGTCGACGTAGGTGGTATCGACGAGCGCGGTGCCGGCGTCCAGCACCGGAAGACGTCCCGCCCGTGCCCGCTGCAGCACCCGCTCGACCAGTTGCGTGTCGCCTGGCCCCCACACGATGTGCGGCCTGACGGCCGCGACACGGAAACTGTCACTGTTTGCCGCCAGCGCGATGAGCTCTGCCTTGGCCTTCGTCTGGGCATAGTTGCCCAACACCTTCTCCGGAGTGGCGTCGGTGGCAGCCTGTCCCACGATCGATGTGCCCACGTGGGCAACTGAGGGGGAGGAGATAAACACGAAATCCCGCACCCCAGCACCACGTGCGGCATCCAGGAGACGCCGGGTGCCCTCTACATTGACTGCTTCGAAGTCAGCGGCCGCTCCGGCAAACGAGACCTTGGCTGCCAGATGCACCACAGCATCCATGCCCAGGACCGCCCGCTGGACGGCTGCCGGCTCGGTGATCGATCCCAGGCTGTCCTCGACCCCTGTCAGCCCTGATGGACGCCGTTGAAAGGTGCGCACCTCGTGGCCTTGCGCCCGGAGCAGCTCGGCGGTCACCCGGCCCAGCATCCCGCTGGCACCGGTCACCAGAACCCTCACAGTTTGCTGATCTTTCCACCAGCCAGCACGCCGGCTGCCCACAGTGCCACGGCGGTCCGGTCAATCTTGGCGTTGTGCCGGATATCAGTGGGCAGGGCGGGGACAACCAGCACCGCTGATAGCTCGGCCCCAGCTGAGCGTGCGGCACTGCGCGCATCGGCCGCCAGGGATGCGGGTGCGAGCCCTGGTTTCGAGGTCGCCGGGGTGGTCTCGACTACCGCGACAACCGCCTGGGTGCCAGCCGGTCCCACGCCGACCACAGCTGCGAGACCGACGGCGTCCACTGCCTCAAGAGCCTGTTCCACCCCCACCGGAGTGAGAACGCCTGCGGCCGGAGTGACCAGGTGCGGAAGTCGTCCCTCGACCCAGAGCCTGCCGTCGCCGTCGAAGTGGCCGATGTCTCCGGTGCGGTGCCAGCCACCGGTCCGCGAGCTTTCGCTCTGGGTGAGCCACAGCCGATGGTAGCGATCCTTCACATGGGGAGCATCGACGATGATCTCTCCGGTCACGCCAGCCTCGGTGGTGGGCGCGCCATCGGCGGTCCCCGCCCGGTTGAGGGGACTGATGGTGATCCGTGCACCAGCGACCGCCCGGCCCACGCAGACACCGTTCCCGGCGCCGACGACGTTCCCGGCAGCAGCGTCGGCTTCGGCTGAAAGGATCAACCCGAGGTCGACGTCGGTGACGGGCAACGCCTCGGTCATCCCGTAGGGCGTGTGTAGTGAGGCCGCAGGAAGAACCCCCAGCAGTTCGGTCAGCAGCCGCGACGGGACGGGAGCGCCGGCCGAAAGCAGTAGCGAAACCCCTGCCAATGCCTTTCTGCCATCATCGGTCAGCGAGCCCTGGGTGGCCAGGACGTTCCTGAGTGCCGCGGGGGAGGCGAACACGGTGGTCGCGTCGATGGCAGCGACGGCGTCGGCGAGGGCCGACGCTGAAAGGGTCCTGGGTCTGGTGACGTCCATGTCGGGGGTGATCGACGTCGTCCCAAGGGCCGGGCCCAGGAGGGCGAAGGGCGCGAAACCCGCCACGAGGCCATCACCGGGGCGGATGCCGAAGGTTTCTGCCACCGTGTCCCGCATGGCTGCGAGCCGGCGGTGGGTGTACACGACACCCTTGGCCGGTCCGGTGGATCCGGAAGTGAACAGGATGGCGGCGTCGGCATCCGGATCAAGGATGTCAGGGTTGGGTACATCGGGATCAAGCACGTCGGGGTTGGCCACGTCGGCTGATCCCGTGTTGCCGGACGCGGCTGTGGCTCCACCCTCGCGAAGCTCCGCGAGTGAATACTCAACCCCGAGAAGCTTCCGTTTGGCAGCGGGCAGCGTAGCAACGCTGATGCGGCGGCCAGGCCAGGAGAAAAGCTTCGCCGCAGTGAGTGCCAGGTCGATGCCGATCAGGAAGTCCGGCACCGTCCCGCGAACAGCCTTGCTGAGGCCCTTCCGTCCCAAGCCGGCGTCGGCGACGATGATCACGGCACCGATCCGCAGGCAAGCGTAGAGGAGCACCGTGAGCTCCACCCCGGGCGGAACCATCAGACTTACTCGGCTGCCGCGGCGCAGACCGATCTGTCGCAGCGCGTCAGCGAGCGAACTGACGTCACGTTCAAGATCACGCCAGGACAGGACTCGGCCGATGCGGCCATCCGCACCCATGTCGGCGACAGCCAGCTGGTCGGCGTCGGGACCCTGCGCGCGCTGCGTCAGCTCATGCTCCAGTGGGGTGAACGTCGAAGTGGTGTCGGGTTCTGGGGTTTCGTAAGAGGCAGGCTCATCGTCTGGAGATCCGGGAGCCGAGGTAGCGGCTGACGGTTCCAGGGCGCCGTCGAGCCACCGGAACAGGGGGCTGGCGATGTCCCGGTCCTCGCCCACGAGGTGGCTGGCACCCTCGAACCGGTGGATGTCGGCGTGCGGAAGCCGTGCTGCGAGGTCGTTGAGGTAAGTGTCCGAGAAGATCGGGTCTTCGGGTCCCCACAGCATCAATGCGGGCACGTCGAGGGTGCGGATGCCCTCGGCGATGCTCCGGAGCGCCGGATAGCTGGGGTGTGATGGTTCGGCGGGAATGTCGGCTACGAAGTCCGCGATACCCTGGCGCCGGGCGCCACCGCGGTAGGGCAGCAGGAACGCCTTCCGCACGTCTTTCGCCAGCGCGGGCCGAGCCAGCGCGTGAGTGACGTCCAGGAAGGCTGACGTGTCCTTCGTTCCCCACCGGTGTACCAGGGGGTGGAGCGCCAGCCGCAGGGGAGCGGGAATTGGACGGTCGGGGTCCTGGTGGATTGCCGTGTTGGTGAGCACGACGGCGTCCACGAGGTCCCGGCGCTGGTGGGCGAAGCCGAGGCTGACGACGCCGCCCCAGTCGTGGCCCACGGTGATGACCGGCCCGGTCAGGCCTATGGACTCGACAAAATCGTTGAGGTCCTGCACGCGGTCCGCGAGCNGAGCCGGCGGAACCGGCCGGTGCGTTCGGACAGGCCCATGTTCAGCTGATCGACGGCGATCACCCGCCAGCCGTACTCAGCCCCTGCGGCGAGCACGCTCCGCCACAGGTAGGACCAGGTGGGGTTCCCGTGCACGCAGAGCAGAGTGCCGCGGGGCGGCCCGCTGAGCTGCGTTTCGTTGTCGAGGTAGTGCCAGCTGTTGGTGGTTCCCTGAGGGTCTACTGCCGCCTGGGAGGGGACGTCTCGGTAGGCCGGCCACGAGGGGTCGACGCCGGGAAGTGCTACCACGCAATCTCCAGCATCGCGGTGTTCAATCCTGAGCCGACGCCCATGCAGAGCACCCGGTCTCCGGAGGTGAGCGTCTGGGCCTCGGCGGCCAGGGTCATGGGCAGTGATGCGGGCCCCACGTTGCCCCACTTCTGGAAGGTCATGGGCACCCGGGACGGATCGAGGTCAATTGCCTCGACGATCGCGTTGGTGTGGGTGCTGCTTACCTGGTGGGTGATGTAGCGGTCCATCTTGGTCCAGTCCCACTCCTGCTGCGCCTCATTCCAGGCGTCGACCACCAGTTCGAGGCCGCCGTCGAGCAGTCCCTGCGCATCCGTGTACATGCCGTCGATCCCGCCGACACACAGTTCGTGATGCTCAGTTCCGGCACGTGCCACGCCGCCCAGCACGCGGTGGGCGCCGGGGTGGGCATCAGCGGGGCCGAGGACCGCGGCGGCTGCGCCGGACCCGAGGGTGAGGGTGGCGAATTCCTGGAGGAAGCTGGCCCGGGTGGCGTCAGGCTGGTTCAGGCGGCGCAGGGTGGCTTCCTGGGTGGCCTGGGAGTCTTCACCGTTGACCACCATCGCGTACTGGATCTGTCCAGCCTCGATCATGTTCGCGGCCAGGGTGATCCCGTTAACGAACCCGAGGCACGCGTTGGCGACGTCGAAGTTCATCGCGGAGGAGGGGAGGCCGAGCCCGTTGTGGATCTTCACTGCAACTGAAGGTTCCAGATTGGTCCGGGTGACCGAAGTGTTGATGAGCAGGCCGATTTGCGACGCCTCGATACCAGAGGACGCCAACGCTTTCGCGCCCGCCTCGATGGCGGCGTCGTCGAACCGGGTGCCGGGTGCCCACCAGCGGCGTTCGGTGATCCCCGCCACCCGCTGGAGCAGTCCGGAGGAGAGCCGGAGGCGCTTGAGCGCCGGAGCCAATACACGGTCGAATTCGTTGGAAGTGACGATGACCGGAGCCTCAACACTTTCGACGCCCAGGAGCGCGGTGTTGTGGTGTCGGAAGTTGAAATTGCCGGTCAAATTTCCTGCCTTGTCGACTGTTCAGTGCGCCTCGATAACCTGCGCTGGATGGCCCTGAGGGCACTCGGACGCACAAACGAATCTAACGATTCGTTATAAAGCCTACTTGGTGTAGCTTTCCAAGGACCGCATCGAACGTGAATTACGCAGTCCGTGAACCAACACAATGCTGCTGTACAGGTCCCGAACGCAGTAGATTGGGGGAAACCGACATCTTCTGGAGACCCTGAGAACTGTGCATCTGAAAAGTCTAACCGTGCGCGGCTTCAAGTCCTTCGCCTCCGCGACGACGTTCGACTTCGAGCCGGGCGTGACGGCAGTGGTGGGCCCCAACGGATCGGGGAAGTCCAACGTGGTGGATGCCCTTGCCTGGGTGATGGGTGAGCAGGGAGCAAAGACCCTCCGCGGCGGCAAGATGGAAGACGTTATCTTCGCCGGGACATCCGGCCGCCCTCCGCTCGGTCGGGCCCAGGTTTCCCTGACCATCGACAACGCCGACGGCGCCCTGCCGATCGAGTACGCCGAAGTCACCATCTCCCGCACCCTATTCCGGACGGGCGGCTCCGAGTACGCGATCAACGGCAGCACCTGCCGGCTCCTCGACATCCAGGAGCTGCTCTCGGACTCCGGGTTGGGCCGGGAAATGCATGTGATCGTGGGGCAAGGGCAACTCGACAAGGTGTTGCACGCCACCCCGGAGGACCGCCGGGGTTTCATCGAGGAAGCGGCCGGGATCCTGAAGCACCGGCGGCGCCGTGAGAAGACGGTGCGCAAGCTGGAGGCCATGCAGGCAAACCTGACCCGGCTGACCGACCTCACTGGCGAGATACGCCGCCAGCTCACCCCCCTCGGGAAACAGGCCGACGTCGCCCGCCGTGCGAAGACCGTCCAGTTCGATGTCCGGGATGCCCGTGCCCGGCTCATGGCCGATGACCTGGTGCAGCTAATGAGCTCGTTCGAGCAGGAGGTGGCTGACGAGACAGCGCTCAAGGAACGCCGGGCCGACGTCGAGAAACTGCTGGCCGCGGGCCGCTCTCGGCAGGCGGACCTTGAGCGGCTCGCCGCCGAGGCGACGCCGCGGCTGAACACCGCCAGGGAGAGCTGGTACCAGCTGGCCAGCACCCGTGAACGGTTCAGGTCACTGGGTAGCCTTGCCGACGAACGCACCCGCCTGCTGGGTAGCGGAGCCGAGGACGACGCCTCACGGACCGGCGGCAGGACCCCTGACGAGCTGGATCAGCAGGCCGCCCGGGTCCGCGCCGAGGAAGCCACGCTGCGCGCGGACGTGGAGGACCGGCTGGAAGCTCTCGAGACAGCGGTCGAGCTGCGCGGTGACGCAGAGGAGGCTGCAGCGCTGGAGGACAAACGCCTCGCCGGGATGCTTCGTGCAGCGGCCGACCGGCGAGAGGGACTGGCCAAGCTCACCGGTCAGGTGGGGGCGGCCAGATCGCGGGTGGAATCGGCTGAAGCTGAGCTGGGCAGGCTCCGGGGCTCGGTGGCCGACGTCGACGTGCGCCGCGCAGCAGCCCAGCAGGAGTTTGCCGCCCTGGAGGTCCAGGTGGCTGGCGCCGAGGAGGGCGAGGAGAACCTCGACGAATCCTATGAGACGGCCAGCGCCGCCCTGGCGGCCGTCCAGGGCGAGCTTGAGGAACTGATGGAGCAGGAACGCGCGGCAGACCGCGAGCGTGAATCGCTCCAGGCCCGCCGGGAGGCCCTGCAGACCGGGCTGCAACGCCGGGACGGCAGCCAGACGGTGCTCGACGCAGGCCTGGACGGCGTCGTTGCTGCCGTGACGGAGCTGATTACCGTTCAGCAGGGCTACGAGACAGCCATCGCGGCGGCGCTCGGCCCGGCAGCCGACGCCGTCGCTGTCGACGACCTGCAGGCAGCCGACCGTGTGCTGCGGCGCGTCATCGATGACGACGCTGGGCAGGTGGCGCTGCTCGTCGCCGGTGGGACCGATGTTAGGGGGGCTGATGTCGAGGGGGCTGATGCCGTGGGGACTGATGCTAGCGGCGTGTCTGCGACGGAGGGGAGTTCCGACAACTTTTCCGGGACCGCTCGGGTTTCTGCCGGGAAACTTCCTTCCGGTGCTGTGTGGGCCGGTGACCTGGTGCGGTGCGACGCCCGGGTGGCTGACGTCGTCGGGACCTTGCTGGCCCGGAGCGTTGTCGTTGACCTCCTCGCTGACGCATTCGACGTGGTGGAGGCACACCCTCACCTGACAGCGGTGACCCGCGACGGGCAGGTCGTGACAGTTGCCTCCGTGCGGGGTGGCTCGGCTTCCGAGCCGGGAGTACTGGAGATCCAGGCGGCGGTTGACGAGACCACAGGACGGCTGGAAGCGGCCGCCAACCGGATGGAGCGGGCACGGTTCGAGATTGCCGGGGCCTCTTCGCGGCTCCAGGACGCCCAGGTGGCTGCCGACACCGCGCTGGAACAGCTCCATGAATCGGATGCACGGCTGGCGGCTGTCGCCGAGAAGCTGGGCCAGCTGGGCTCAGTGGTGCGCTCCGCGGCAGGGGAGACTGAACGGTTAACCCGGCTGGCTGACGCCGCCGCCGCCAACCTCGCCGCCGAACAGGACCGGTTGCACGAGGTCACCCAGCGGCTC
>NZ_ASZW01000093.1:0-3612 GCF_000468215.1 Arthrobacter sp. CAL618
CGGCCGCCGTCGGGCAGGCGGCCCGCAGTGCGTTGGCCTACCTTGACGTTTCAGTGGATCAGGCGGCACGCCACCGTGACGCCGCCGAGGAGTTGCGCGCCCAGTGGGACGCCGAACTCGGCGAGGTCAGGACCGGCAATGACCGGCTGCTGGCCGAGCTGGCGGAGCTGACCGACTCGGTGCACCGCGATGAGTTGGCCCGTGCGCAGCAGCAAGCCCGTATCGAGACGCTTGAGAACCGCTCCATCGATGAGCTCGGCCTGACAGCCGATCACCTCGTTGCCGAGTATGGCCCGGACGTCCCGGTGCCGGTACCCGCAGCGACCGCCGACAAGTGGGCGGAGCTTCGTGCCCCAGTGGACGACGACGGCAATCCAGTACCTGCAGGGGTGCCCTTTGTCCGGGCGGAGCAGGAGAAACGGCTCAAGCGCGCCGAGAAGGACCTCGCCTCGCTGGGCAAGGTCAACCCGCTGGCCCTGGAGGAGTTCGCCGCACTGGAGGAACGCCATCAGTTCCTGAGCACCCAGCTCGAAGATCTCAAGGCGACCCGCAAAGACCTGCTGGACATCATCAGGGAAGTCGATGAGCGGGTGGAGCAGGTCTTCACCGCGGCCTACCGGGACACAGCAGTGCAGTTCGAACGGGTGTTTGGGCGGCTGTTCCCCGGTGGGGAAGGTCGTCTCGTCCTCACCGACCCGGAGAACATGCTCACCACCGGCATCGAAGTGGAAGCACGCCCCGCCGGAAAACGGATCAAACGGCTCTCCCTGCTCTCAGGGGGCGAGCGCTCGCTGACCGCCGTCGCACTGCTGGTGGCAATTTTCAAGGCGCGGCCGTCACCGTTCTATGTGATGGACGAGGTGGAGGCAGCGCTCGACGACACCAACCTCGGCCGGTTGATCACCTTATTCGAGGAACTCCGCGAATCCAGCCAGCTCATCATCATCACCCACCAGAAGCGGACGATGGAAGTGGCGGACGCCCTGTACGGCGTGACGATGAGGGGCGACGGCGTCTCCGCCGTCATCAGCCAGCGACTGGTGGAAGCCTAGGAGGTTCGTTCGGGAAGTGTCTCGCGGGCACCCAGCCACACCAGAAACGCCGCGAAGGCTATGGCACCGGTCAGGGCGAACGCCCACCCGAAGGACAGGGCGTCCACCAGGAGCCCGGCGATGATCGGGCCGATGATCGCGCCGGTGTCGGCACTCATCTGGAACGCAGCCAGGACCTTCCCGCCGCTGCGCTGGTTGCCAATGACGTCGGCGATCACTGCCTGCTGAGCGGGGTTGAGGAGCCCAGCGCCCAGCCCGGCAACGACAGAGACGGCAAGGAACATCACCAGATCTGTGGTGAATCCCAGACTCGCCATGGCCAGACCATTCACCACCAATCCGGTCAGGACCATGGGCTTCCGGCCCCATTGGTCGGCTAGCCGACCGGAGAAGGTTAGCGCCAACGCGGTACCTGCGGCGAAGAAGGTGAGCGCAACGCCGGCCATTTCCGGGCCTTCCCCGAGGACGGCCACAACAAACAGCGGAACCAGCGCCATCCGCACACCGAACGAGGACCAGCCATTGGCGAATCCTGATGCAAGGGCAGCCCGATAGGCAGAATCGCCGAGGGCTTCCCGAACCGTCAGGACCTGCAGTGGAGCGGCATTGGCCGCCTTGTCGCGGAGGGCCGAGTCACGCAGTTTGATGAACACCACTGCCGCCGCGATGATGAGCGCACCTGCATAGACGAGAAACGGGACCCGCAGACCAAACACCGCGAGCAGCCCACCGATCAGCGGGCCGAAAATGCTGCCGAGCAGGAATGCCGAGGCGTACGTACCGGACACCCGGCCACGTAGACCGGGTGGTGCCAACCGAACGATCAGGCCCATCGCGGAAACGGTGAACATGGTGGAACCGATGCCTCCCAGTCCGCGGAAGATCAACAGTTGCCAGTAGTCGGCTGCGAACGCACAGGCACCCGTCGAGAGGGCCACGATCAGCAACCCGGACACATAAACGGGCCGCTCACCCAGCCGTTCGACGAGCTTGCCGCCCGCCGGCGCGAAAACCAGCCGGGTAAAGGCGAAGGCGCTCACGATGATTGCTGACGCTGTGACGCCGAGATCGAGGCGTGCCACGATGGGCGGCAGATCGAAGCTCTGGGCGAACTGTGGGAGGACCGGGGCCACCAATCCAAAACCAATGGCGATGACGAAAGCCGCCGCAATCAGAACCCAGATTTCCTGCGGGATTTTGATGCGTTCTGCGGGTTCGCCGGCGGGCATGCCGGTAGCGGGGGAGCGTCTGAGGCTGAACATGATGCGTTCAGTCTTTCACCAGTTTCGCCCGGGCAGCGCCAGACGCGTATGAGAAGCTAGGTCTGTGAACGAGACGACGCTCCAGATAGTAATTTACGTAGCCATTTCTCTCGCGGTCATCGGCTCACTCGCCGTGCTGCTGCTGAAGGGACGGAAAACACCACCGGGTACCTACACCAGCACCCGCGACGACGACGACCGGGTTGCCAGCGGCGCCCCGGGGACCTCCACCGACACGTTGGAACGGCCTACAGACACGGCCGACGACGTCATTGTTCCTGACGACCTGCGCGACCTCGACGAAACCACCATCGGCACCGAAACGGTTCCGGTCGAAACCCCCGCCGAGGTACAGGGCCGCCTGGCCCGCCTCCGTGCCCGGCTGATCCGCTCGAACAACGCACTCGGCAAGGGCCTGCTCGCCCTGTTGTCCCGCGACAACATCGACGAGGACGTCTGGGACGAAATCGAAGAAACCCTGCTGCTCGCCGACCTGGGCACCGAACCAACAATGGAACTGGTGGACGCGCTCCGCGCCCGGGTGAAGGTGGCAGGCAGCCGCAGCCCCGCCGAGGTCAAGGACATGCTCCGCGAAGAGCTGATCAAGCTCGTCGATCCCACCATGGACCGGTCCCTCGCGACCGACCGGCACGCAGACCGCCCGGCAGTGGTCCTGGTGGTCGGCGTCAATGGCGTCGGAAAGACCACCACCGTTGGCAAACTGGCCCGGGTGCTGGTCGCCGACGACAAGGACGTCCTGCTCGGCGCAGCTGATACCTTCCGTGCCGCTGCCGCTGAGCAGCTGGCCACGTGGGGGCAGCGCGTGGGTGTCCCCACGGTCCGGTCCGACGTCGACGGCGCCGACCCCGCCTCGGTTGCCTATGAGGCAGTCAAAGCCGGGATCGACGGCGAGGTGGACGTGGTCATGATCGACACTGCCGGTCGCCTGCAGAACAAGGTCGGTCTGATGGACGAACTCGGCAAAGTGAAGCGGGTCATCGAGAAACTGGCCACCGTTGACGAGGTGCTGCTGGTGCTTGACGCCACCACCGGGCAGAACGGCCTCAACCAGGCCCGCGTGTTCGCTGAAGTAGTCAACGTGACAGGTATTGTCCTGACCAAGCTCGACGGTACCGCCAAGGGTGGCATCGTCGTCGCGATCCAGCGCAGCCTCGGGGTGCCGGTGAAACTGGTAGGCCTCGGCGAGGGCGCCGACGACCTGGCACTGTTCGAGGCCGAGTCCTTCGTGGACGCGATCCTCAACTAACTACCCAAAGAAAGCGGCGCCCCACGATGGA
>NZ_ASZW01000094.1:0-8631 GCF_000468215.1 Arthrobacter sp. CAL618
TTCAGGCCCCAGTCGTGGCGGGCACGGCTCCGGTGACGGCGCCGACGGCGTTTTCGAAGCGTTCGAGGCCGGTGGTGATTTCGTTGGCGGTGACGACGAGGGCGGGGATGAGGCGGACAACGTTGCCTGCGGGTCCGCAGGTGAGGGTGAGTAGGCCCTGGGTGGTTGTGGCCTGCTGGACTGCTGCGGCGGTGGCTGCGTCGGGGGTGCCGTCTTCGGCGGTGAACTCGATGCCCTGCATCAGGCCTTTGCCGCGCACGTCACCGATGACCGGGAAGCGGTTCTGGATGTCTTTCAGGCCGGACTGGAGCTGCTCGCCGCGGATCCGGGAGTTCTCCACGAGCCCTTCATCCCGGACGACGTCCAGGGTCGCGACGCCGGCGGCGGCGGAGACGGCATTGCCGCCGTAGGTCCCGCCTTGGGAACCGGGCCAGCCCTTGGACATCGTCTCGGTCGAGGCGGCGATCGCGGAGATCGGAAAACCCGAAGCGATGCCCTTGGCGGTGATCAGGATGTCCGGGGTCGCGGTGGAGTACTGGTGTCCCCAGAACTTGCCCATCCTGCCCACCCCGGCCTGGACCTCGTCAAAGATCAGCTGGATGCCGTGCCGGTCCGCGCGTTCACGCAGGCCTTCCAGGAACGCCGGCGGGGNNNCCCGCCGTCACCCAGGGCCGGTTCGATCAGGAACGCCGCCGTGTCGTTCGGTGCGGTGCGGGTCTGCAGCAGGTAATCGAGTTCCTTCAACGCGAACGCCACCGTGGCAGCCTCGTCCCACCCGTACCGGTACGCATACGGGAACGCGGACATGTGCACACCGGACATTAACGGAGAGAACCCGGCAGAGAACTTCGTCCCGGCAGTGGTCAACGACGCCGCAGCGACCGTCCGGCCGTGGAAGCCGCCCTGGAACACCACAATGTTCGGCCGGCCCGTGGCCATCCTAGCCAGACGGACCGCAGCCTCCACCGCCTCCGAACCCGAATTGGCGTAAAACACCGAATCCAGGCCCTCAGGCAACACCTCACCGAGCTTCTCGGTCAACTCCAGCAACGGCTTATGCATCACTGTGGTGTACTGCGCATGAATAATTTTGCCCACCTGCTCACGGGCAGCTTCCACCACCCGCGGATGGCAGTGACCCGTACTCGTCACACCAATACCGGTCGTGAAATCCAGGTAGGACTGGCCATCAGTAGCATGGATCCAGCTGCCCAGGGCGTGATCAACCACCAAAGGAGTTGCTTGCTTCAAGAGAGGGCTAAGGGAAGTCATGCGTTCTATGATCCACGTCACATCTGCTTATTGTCAACAATCAGGTGATCGCGCAGTCCCATGCCGCGGCAGCATCCACGCGAGTTATGTGATTCAGAGCACATGCAGTAGATTGTAAACAATCTACTGCCGTTTTTGGAGGTGTCCTTTGCTGTTCAGCGAAGAGGAGTACGCGGTACGCCTTGCTGGCGCACGGGTTCGGATGGACAATCAGGGCCTTTCGGCCTTGCTGGTAACCGACCCGGCGAACATCTACTATCTGACCGGGTACAACGCGTGGTCCTTTTATACCCCGCAGGTGGTCTTCGTGCCTGCTGATGGACCCATGCTCTTCTTTGCCAGGGCCATGGATGCCAGCGGTGCCTCCCGCACAAGCTGGCTGCCTTCGGAGTGCATCGTGGGGTACCCGGAACAGTATGTCCACCGGCCGCATGTGCATCCCTTTGACTGGGTGGCCTTTGCGCTGCGGGAGCGCTATCTCATCGCCCCCGCAGCCAAGGGTTGTGTGGGGCTGGAAATGGACTCGCACTTTTTCTCCCCAAAGGCGTACCGTTCCCTCGTCAACGCCATTCCCGAATGGACCCTGGTGGATAGCTTCGAGCTGGTGAACTGGGTCCGTTCCATCAAGTCCCCCGCAGAAGTGCAGCTGATGCGCGGCGCAGCGCAGGTCTGCATGGCAGCGATGCAGGCTGCCGTCGAAACGATCGACGTCGGCGTCCGCCAATGCGACGCCGCTGCCGCCATCAGTCAGGCCCAGATCAAGGGCGCCGGCGGCATCGGCGGAGACTATCCGGCAATTGTGCCGATGCTCCCCACCGGGGAGGCCGCGGACACTCCGCACCTGACCTGGAGCGAGGACCGCTTCGAGGCCGGCCAGGCCGTGGTCATCGAACTGGCCGGCGCCCACCAGCGCTACCACGTCCCGCTGGCGCGCACCCTGACCCTGGGCAAGAAGCCGGACCGCCTTGGAAAGTTGGCCGACGCCGTCGCCGACGGGCTGAACGCGGTGCTGACCGAGGTGCAGCCCGGTGTTCCCGTGAGCGAGCTTGCCCGGGCCTGGAACTGGACGCTGGCCAAGTACGGCCTGGAAAAGCCATCCCGCATTGGTTACTCGATCGGTGTCGGCTATCCGCCGGACTGGGGGGAGCGCACGATTTCCATCCGCTCCGAGGACGAATCCGTCCTGGCGGAGAACATGACCTTCCATGTGATCGGCGGAATGTGGATGGACAACTACGGCTACGAACTCTCCGAATCGATCCGCGTCACCGCCGACGGCGTGGAAACCTTTACCAGCTACCCCCGCGAACTCATCCAGAAAGGCGGCTAGGCCATGACTGTTGACCACTTTGCCACCCGATCCCGCACCCCACTGCCTTTGGCTGATCGTACAGCCGACCTCGTAGGCTCGGTCATTGATTCCAGCACTTCCCTGCTGGCCGCGCAGACGCACGACATTGTCCGCTTCGCCATGGGCTCTCCGGCGGACGAAGCCATCCCGCTGGCTGAGTTCCGCGACATCGCGGACAAGGTCATCGACCACAGCTCCATGACCTACGGCGCCACCGAGGGCGAGCCTGTGCTGGTGAAGGCCCTCGTGGAATACCTGGCCGGCACCTCCGACCCGACCTCCGAGGAACGAGTCACCATTACCGCCGGCGGCATGCAGGGCCTTGACCTGGCGTGCAAGATCTTCATCAACCCTGGTGACCTTGTCATCGTGGAAAGCCCGACCTACACCAATGGCAGCGCCACTGCACTGAGCTACGGCGCTGAGCTGCTCGAGGCACCCATGGACGAGAACGGGCTCATTGTGGAGGCGCTGCCGGAGCTGGTGAGGGCTGCGGGCCGTACGCCCAAGGCGATCTACACCATCCCGAACTTTCAAAACCCCTCCGGGACCACGCTCTCCCTGCCGCGCCGCCATCAGCTTCTGGAGCTGGCGCACGAGTGGAACTCGGTCATCATTGACGATGACCCGTACGGGTTGCTGCGTTTCGAAGGCGAAGACCTGCCCTCGCTGCAAGCGCTGAGCCCCGGGGATCCGCTGTTGTTCTCCGTCCGGACCTTCTCCAAGATCCTGGCCCCGGGCCTGCGCGTGGGCTGGGTTGACACGGATCCCGCGTTGCGCCAGCTGGTCATCAATGCCAAGCAGGCCATGGACACCTGCGCCAATGTTCCAGCCCAGCACATTGTTGCGGAGTTCATCCGCCGCGGCGGCCTGGACAGCCACCTCGCCGGTCTGCGCACTGAGTACAAACGCCGCAAGGACTCCATGCAGGAAAGCCTGCGCCGACACCTGGGCGACAGGGTCACCACCACCGATCCCAAAGGCGGCTTTTTCCTCTGGCTTACGCTCCAGGGCGAGGACGCACAGATCTCCACCACCAAGCTCTTCGAGACGGCGCTGACCGAAGGCGTAGCCTTCATCCCGGGGCCAGCCCTGTCCGCCAGCGGAAAGTTCGGCGACGCCCTGCGGCTCTGCTTCGCCTCCACCACACCCGAACGGGCGGAGGAAGGCATCATGCGGCTCCGCCGCGCCATGGACCGTGAATTGGACGCCCGGAAAGACGGAGCCAGCGCTTGAAAACTGCCGCTCTTGAGCAGAAGGCACAGCGGGATCCTGCCCAGCACGCCTTGGAACAGCAGGTCCTTAAGCTGATCAACGAGGACGACATCGTCGCGCTGACCACTGCCCTGGTAGCCGCTGCCGGAGAAAACCCCGGCGGCACCGAGGAGGCAACGGTGGAGGTCCTGAAAAGCTTCAGCACGGGTGCAGGCCTTGAAGTGGCAACTCAAACGGTAGCGCCGGGACGGCCGAATTTCACGGCCGTCCTGCCCGGTGGAGCACGGCCGGGTCTGCTTTTCCTGGCCCATTCTGATGTAGTGCCCGCAGGGACCGGCTGGGAGCGTCCGCCGTTTGAGCCATATGTACGGGACGGCAGACTCTTCGGCCGCGGTTCCACCGACATGAAGGGCGGACTGGCAGCAGTCCTCATTGCCCTAAAGGCCCTTAAGGACGCTGGGGCAGAACTGCCCGGAAACGCGGCGCTGGCCTGCACGGTGGACGAGGAGGACCTGGGCATTGGCATACGGGCCTTCACCTCCGCCGCGTTGGCGAATCCGGCGTTTCCCTACTCGGGATGCGTGGTGGCCGAACCCACCGACCTCGAAACGGTGATCGGCTGCCGCGGCGACAGCTACATCGAGCTGAAAGTCACCGGCAAATCGGCCCACTCCGGCCGTCCCGCTGATGGCCGGAACGCCATCGACGCCGCCGCAAAAATCCTGGAACTTGTCCGTGCGGACCACGACAGGCTGCAGGCAGACCAGGACGCCCTGCTGGGCTCCGGAAGCTGGAACATCGGCCTCATCCGGGGCGGAACCGGAACATCCATGGTGGCTGCCGAGTGCACCGTTTCCCTAGACCGCCGGCTCATGCCCGACGACGACGCCCAGCTGATTCTGGACCGGCTCCGCACGCAGATCAGCGAAGCCCGCATTGATACTGATGGCATCTCGGTGAAGGCAGCTGTCACTATGGAGATGCCGGGCTTCCGAACTCCCGAGGATCACCTGCTGGTGACCAACTCGGTCGCCGCACTGGCCGACGCCGGCGTGAGCAGCGATGTCACCGGCTGGACGGCTGCCTGCGACGGTGGCTTTATCGCCCGCGACCTCGGCGTCCCCGCCATCGTGATGGGACCTGGCGGACTCAACGACCAGGCCCATCAGGTCAACGAATCGGTGAGTATCGCCGAGCTTGTGGCGGCGGCCCGCGCCTACGCCCTCATGTGCCTGCGGCACAACGCTAACTGACTGACCGCAGAATGAAAGAACGGCTGGCTGCACGTTATGTGTAGCCAGCCGTACTTCCTCGCTTAGGTATCCGGCTTTGTCTCAAAGTCGTCAGCGCGGGAGAAAGTCAGCGTCTCATCGCGCGCAAACACATTTCCGGGAACCCAGCCCGTGTCGACGTTGAGCAGCAGGTTGCTGCGGCCGCAGAAGACAGCCAGGTCAACGATGGTATGGACCTCACCCGTGTCCGAATCCGCCTCGTTGCCATGCGAAGCCGTCTTCAGATCATTGGACGTGAATGTGAACTGACAAACGTCGCAGGGGATCGGTGAGACCGTGGTGTTCTCGGCCCCGGGCTCCTTCGGATCGAAGGCCGGAAACAGATTGTCGATCTCGTTCCGGGCGTACTTGCCGTGGAACACCTGGCTACTCTGCGGCAGGGCGTCCCAGACCGCTTTGCTGGTGCGATGCGCGACATCGTCGAGGAGGAGCGCCCCCGGGATTGAGGTGCATACTAATAGTGCACGCTGCTTACTTCCGGGTTGATCTCAGGCTATGTGGGCTGCGTCAAGATTGTCCACAATCTCACCGCCCTTCTTTCATGATTCATGGATTCATGGCGGCACGCACTCGACCGACGTATTATTATCGACAATAAAAAACAGGTCCAGTTGTCGAGAGGACCTGCATGAGCCAAAACGAAGAAACTGCATCCACCAGCGTTAGGGGCAGCAACCGCGTGAAGCACTCCATGGCCGAGATACTCAAGGGCGGCGTCATCGTGGACGTCGTCAACGTCGGGCAGGCCCGCATTGCTGAGGATACCGGCGCCATGGCAGTCATGGGGCTGGAACACGTTCCCGCCGACATCCACGCCCAGTGCGGCGTGTCCCGTAGGTCCGATCCGGACATGATCGAGACAATCATCGCGGCCGTGTCCATCCCGGCCATAACGAAGGTCCGGATCGGCCACCTCGTCGAGGCGCAAGTCATTCAGACCCTCGGTGTGGATTACATCGAAGGACGTCGCAGAGAGCCATGAAGTAGGCGATGCCACCACCCTCGCTGACAACACCGTCATGGCACTGATCGCCAGCTCACCGCGCAAGTAAATCTGATCACTCAAGTAGAGTACGGCGACGGCGCTTCCCACGACGGTGGGCGGCGCTGTCGCCGTCGCATGTCATTCCCTGGTGCGGGAGAGGGCTACCTGGTTGGGTGGGGAGCTACTTCGTGACGTAGCCCAGCTTCTTGTCCACCCGGTTGACCAGGGGCCTGCTGTGCAGCCAGAGGCCCAGGTTCTTTTCGAATTGGTGGGCCAGCGTCTCACGCCAGCCCAAGACATCGCCGGACATGTGGGCGGAAATGTGGACGTTGTCCATGCCCCAGAATGGGTGGTCGGCCGGCAGCGGTTCTACATGGAAGACATCCAGCGAGGCTGCCGCGATGGCACCGCTCCGGAGGGCCTCCACCAGAGCGTCTTCGTCAACGAGGGCGCCCCGGCCGACATTCACCACGTGCGCGGATGGCTTCATCGCCTGCAACACTTCGGTGCTGAGGATGCCGCGGGTGTCCTCGGTCAGGGGGGCGATCATCACCATGTGGTCTGCCCAGCTGGCGTGGCTGGCCAGGTCTGCGCTGGAAACCACCTCGTTGAAGTCGGCATCCTGGCCGCGCACGGTTCGCCCGGCGCCGAGGACATTCAGGCCCACGGCTTTCAGGAGCCTGGCCGTAGCCCGACCGATGCCCCCGGTGCCGACTACCAGGGCGTTCTGCCCGGCTGTCCGTTGGACTTCGCGGTGCTGCCACACCTTCTGCTGCTGAAGGTCCTTGCTGATATGCAACTGCTTGTCGTGCGCGAGGACCGAGGCAAGCACAAACTCCGCGATGGACTCGTCGAAGGCGCCGTGGGCGTTGGTGACCAAAACGTCGGACTCGCGCAGTTCATCGAAGAGCAGGGAGTCCACGCCCGCCGCCGCAACATGCACCCAGCGAAGCGAATCGGCCTGCTGCCAGGCATCCCGTAGTGCAGTGGAGAAGAAGTCCCAGAGAAAAATGACCTCGGCGCCCGGAAGCGCCCCGGCCAGCCCGGCCGCATCTGTCATCACCACATCGGCGTGCTGTCGGATGTTATCGAGGTTATGAGGAGGAGTAACCCCCTCCGTCGTCAGAATGACAACCTTTGGCCGGCTCGTTGTGTCCGGCGTCTTATTTAGCGTGTCCACGCCTCCACTCTAGTTGCACGTGGCGATTGTTGACAATCATTCAATCTGGGGGACAATTGTGTCTATGACTTCCCTTAGCCCTCTCTTGAAGCAAGCAACTCCTTTGGTGGTTGATCACGCCCTGGGCAGCTGGATCCATGCTACTGATGGCCAGTCCTACCTGGATTTCACGACCGGTATTGGTGTGACGAGTACGGGTCACTGCCATCCGCGGGTGGTGGAAGCTGCCCGTGAGCAGGTGGGCAAAATTATTCATGCGCAGTACACCACAGTGATGCATAAGCCGTTGCTGGAGTTGACCGAGAAGCTCGGTGAGGTGTTGCCTGAGGGCCTGGATTCGGTGTTTTACGCCAATTCGGGTTCGGAGGCGGTGGAGGCTGCGGTCCGTCTGGCTAGGATGGCCACGGGCCGGCCGAACATTGTGGTGTTCCAGGGCGGCTTCCACGGCCGGACGGTCGCTGCGGCGTCGTTGACCACTGCCGGGACGAAGTTCTCTGCCGGGTTCTCTCCGTTAATGTCCGGTGTGCACATGTCCGCGTTCCCGTATGCGTACCGGTACGGGTGGGACGAGGCTGCCACGGTGGCGTTCGCGTTGAAGGAACTCGATTACCTGCTGCAGACCCGCACCGCACCGAACGACACGGCGGCGTTCCTGATCGAACCGGCCCTGGGTGACGGCGGGNNNCCCCGCCGGCGTTCCTGGAAGGCCTGCGTGAACGCGCGGACCGGCACGGCATCCAGCTGATCTTTGACGAGGTCCAGGCCGGGGTGGGCAGGATGGGCAAGTTCTGGGGACACCAGTACTCCACCGCGACCCCGGACATCCTGATCACCGCCAAGGGCATCGCTTCGGGTTTTCCGATCTCCGCGATCGCCGCCTCGACCGAGACGATGTCCAAGGGCTGGCCCGGTTCCCAAGGCGGGACCTACGGCGGCAATGCCGTCTCCGCCGCCGCCGGCGTCGCGACCCTGGACGTCGTCCGGGATGAAGGGCTCGTGGAGAACTCCCGGATCCGCGGCGAGCAGCTCCAGTCCGGCCTGAAAGACATCCAGAACCGCTTCCCGGTCATCGGTGACGTGCGCGGCAAAGGCCTGATGCAGGGCATCGAGTTCACCGCCGAAGACGGCACCCCCGACGCAGCCACCGCCGCAGCAGTCCAGCAGGCCACAACCACCCAGGGCCTACTCACCCTCACCTGCGGACCCGCAGGCAACGTTGTCCGCCTCATCCCCGCCCTCGTCGTCACCGCCAACGAAATCACCACCGGCCTCGAACGCTTCGAAAACGCCGTCGGCGCCGTCACCGGAGCCGTGCCCGCCACGACTGGGGCCTGAA
>NZ_ASZW01000095.1:0-25731 GCF_000468215.1 Arthrobacter sp. CAL618
GAGGGGCTAGCCGCAGTACGCGCCCTCGGAGGCCGAGTGCACCAGCTTGGCGTACTTCGCGAGCACTCCCTTGGTGTAGATCGCCGGGAGCGGCTCCCAGCCGACCTTCCGGCTTTCGAGTTCGGCTTCGTCCACCAGCAGGTCAAAGCTCTTGTTGGGGATGTCGATACGGATCCGGTCGCCGTCCTTCACGAAGGCGATGGGTCCGCCGTCGACCGCTTCTGGTGCCACGTGCCCAATGCACAGGCCCGTGGTGCCACCGGAGAACCGGCCGTCGGTCAGCAGCAGCACATCCTTGCCGAGGCCCGCGCCCTTGATCGCGCCGGTAATTGCGAGCATTTCGCGCATCCCCGGGCCGCCCTTGGGTCCCTCGTAACGGATGACGACGACGTCGCCGGCCTTCACAACGCCGTCGGCGAGCGCCTTCAGCGCACCCTGTTCCCGCTCGAAGACGCGGGCAGTTCCTTCGAAGACCTCGGCGTCGAACCCGGCGGTCTTGACGACTGCACCTTCAGGAGCCAGCGAGCCCTTGACGATGGTGATGCCCCCGCTGGCGTGGATCGGGTTGTCCATGGCGCGAAGGATCTTGCCATCGAGGTCCGGCGGATTGATCGACGCGAGGTTCTCGGCCAGAGTCTTGCCGGTGACGGTCAGGACGTCCCCGTGCAGCAGCCCGGCGTCGAGCAGCGCCCGCATGATGACCGGCACGCCTCCCACCTTGTCGACGTCGGTCATCACGTAACGGCCGAACGGCTTCAGATCGCCCAGGTGCGGGATTTTGTCACCGATGCGGTTGAAGTCATCGAGCGTCAGCTCAACTTCGGCTTCACGCGCAATCGCCAGCAGGTGAAGCACGGCATTGGTGGACCCGCCAAAAGCCATGGTGACGGCAATAGCGTTCTCGAACGCCTTGCGGGTCATGATGTCCCGCGCGGTGATCCCGAGGCGCAGGAGGTTGACCACTGCCTCACCCGACTTGCGGGCAAAATCATCACGACGGCGATCGGCCGACGGCGGCGCGGCCGATCCTGGCAGCGACATGCCCAGGGCCTCGCCGATGCAGGCCATGGTGTTGGCCGTGTACATGCCGCCACAGGCGCCTTCGCCGGGGCAGACTGCCTTCTCGATGCGGGTCAGGTCTTCTTCGCTCATCTTGCCGGCGGCGCAGGCGCCCACCGCCTCGAAGGCGTCAATCAGTGTGACTTCCCGCTCGGTGCCGTCTTCCAGTTTCACCCAGCCCGGCATGATCGAACCGCCGTAGAGGAAGACGCTCGCGAGGTTCAAACGTGCTGCGGCCATCAGCATGCCAGGCAGCGACTTGTCGCAGCCGGCCAGCAGGACCGAACCGTCAATCCGCTCGGCCTCCATGACGGTCTCCACCGAATCGGCGATCACCTCACGCGAGACCAGCGAGAAGTGCATCCCGGAGTGGCCCATTGAAATGCCGTCGGACACGGAGATGGTGCCGAACTGCATCGGGAACCCGCCGCCCGCATGAACGCCTTCCTTGGCGCACTGGGCGAGCCGGTTCAGTGACAGGTTGCAGGGAGTAATCTCGTTCCACGAACTTGCGACGCCGATTTGCGGCTTCGCAAAGTCGTCGTCGCCCATGCCGACCGCACGGAGCATTCCGCGGGCTGGCGCCCGCTCAAATCCATCAGTGACGGCCCGGCTTCGCGGCTTAATATCAGGGGTATTTTCCAGGCTCATGGGTCAAAGTCTAGGCGTACCCGCATTCCCCGCAATGCCATATGACCACCCTGTTACGGGACGCGGGAGTCACGTGGACTCTCGTCATCGGAGCTATGGCACGTAAACTCGGTCCTATGTCGACGCCTCCATCGGACCCTGACCCGCCAGAAGTGACCGACAAAGCCCCTGATAGCGACCAGCTCAAGGATGATCTGCGAAAAGTCTTCGACTCGCAGATTCCCAACTACGGCGATTACAACCTGGTCTTTGCTGCCAATGAGCGCTACAAACAACGGGAATCCGATGGCGCCCGTGTCACTATGCCGAAATATTACGTACTGGGCTACCGCTGGCAACCAACCGAAATCATGATCGCTCCTGTCGACTCGCATACGCTGGCGGGCACCGGCATCCCCGTGGAAATCAACATGACCAACCTCTCGCATGCCCACCGTCTGGCCAGCGGTCACTACGAAGTAGGCACCAGCACCGGAAAGACATTCCAGTTCGGAGTGCAACCGGAGGCGCGCTTCAGTTCAGGTCCGCACTCACAGCTGGTGATCGATCAACGCGACGATCATCAGGACTTCGACGCGTTTATGGCCGCCTTCATCGCGATGGCCTAGCACCCAACCTCCAGGGCACCCGCCGTCGGGAACCGTTAGCGGTAGAGGGATCCGCGCTGCACCAGGTTGGTCGGCTCCTCGCCGGCAGCAAAGCTGACCAGCTGGCGCCGCAACAACTTGATCATTCGCGGCCAGAATGCGCCGGTGTTGCCGCCGCTGTGGGGTGTGATCAGCGCCCCGGACGCCGACCACAGGGGGTGTCCCTCGGGGACGGGCTCCGGATCGAACACATCGAGAGCCGCCGACAGGCGCCCGGCAATCACTTCCGCCGTCAGAGCCTCGCTATCCACCACCGCGCCGCGGGCCACGTTAACGACCAGTGCGCCATCGGGCATCGCTGCCAGCACTTCGGCGTTGATCAGCCCTCGGGTCGCATCGGTGAGTGGTGTGATGACGATCAGCACTTCGGCTTCCCCTGCGAGCGTCACCAACTCGTCGCTGCCGTGCACGTGCCCCCATTCGTCGTCGCGGGCTGAACTGCCGACCCGGGTCAGCTCCACCTCGAACGGCTCAAGACGCCGGGCAATCTCGACGCCGATTCCTCCGACGCCCACCAGCAGCACCTTGCGGTCGGCGAGGCCGAGATAGCGGCCGGGCCACCACTGACCCAGAGTCTGGTTGCGGACGGCGTCGTCAATGCCTCGGAGCGAGGCGATTGTGAGGCCAACCGCGAGCTCAGCGGTCGCGGCGGCGTGGACGCCCGCGGCGCTGGTAACGGCGACGTCGTCGCCCACCAACTCGGGGATACCCTCGTAGCCAGTGGATTGGGTGTGTACCAGCAGCAGGTTCGGCGCGCTCTTGACTGCAGCACCGAAAGTCTCGGGTGAGGACATGTAAGGCAATACGGCGGCGTCGATCTCCGCGAGATCTGCACCCACCGGATCGGCGTCGAAGTCCCACACCACCACCGAGATTCCATCCGGCGCTGGCTGCAGCGCATCGAGCATTTCAACACTGGGCACCGAAACTGTCTTGATCCTGTCCATCCCGAAAGCCTAACGTCCAGTTGCGGCCAGCGCCCTCCACGGCTGTGGACACTCGCGCGGGTTGGTCGTAACGTCGAAGGCGGTGGGTGTCCCACCAGGTGCGTAAGGATCGTGTCATGGACGTAGTTTTCTGGGTGCTGCTGATCGTCGTCATTGTTGGCGCTGTCTGGTGGTTCCGCTTCCGGAGCGCGCCCGACGACGTCGATACCCACCCGCGCACTGATCCGCCGGCCAGCCGGAAGGATTAGACCATTTTGGCGAGCACCCGACGGCGACCGTCCGCTCTGGCAACCGCCGTCGTCGTGCTTCTGTCCCTTGCAGCGTGCACGGCTGGTGAGCCCAGTCCAATTGTCGGCGGCAGTCCGGCGACAGCGCCAGCGCCAGCGCCAGCGACTGAACCGGAACCTATCCGGCTTCCCGACCTCTCCCCCGGAGACCTTCGCGCGGAAGGGCTTAACGTCCCGTGGGCGCTGGCCACGCTGCCCGACGGATCGCTGCTGGTCACCGAACGCGAGACCGGGGAGATCAAACGGGTGGCTGACGGCGAGACAACTACCGTCGGAACCCTCGGCACCGAGGTTGCAGCCGCCGGTGAAGGCGGCTTGCTGGGGCTGGCCATCGGCCCAGACTTTGACACGGACCCCAGATTGTTCGTGTTCTACACCGGTCCGACCGACAACCGGATTTCCAGCCTCACCTACAGCGAGGAAGGCCTCGGCCAGCCCGAAGAGGTGCTGACCGGTCTGCCGAAGGCCCATATCCACAACGGCGGACGGATCAAATTCGGCCCGGACGGCTACCTGTATGTGGGCACCGGCGACGCCGCTCAGGCGGACGCCGCGCAGGATCCTGACAGCCTGGCCGGCAAGATCCTCCGAATCACCAGCGACGGCGAGCCGGCGCCTGGCAACCCCATTGACGGGTCGCCCGTCTACAGCCTCGGACACCGCAATGTGCAGGGCCTCGCCTGGGATTCAGCCGACCGGTTGTGGGCCAGCGAATTTGGTCCCGAGGTCGACGACGAGCTGAACCTCATCGAGCCCGGCGGGAACTACGGGTGGCCGGCAGTCACTGGCGCCCCCGGAGTAGCCGATTTCATCGACGCCCAAGTGGTGTGGCCCTCTACCGCCACCTCCTCCCCGAGTGGAATGGCAATCGTCGATGACATTGCCTATATCGGCGGACTACGCGGAGAGAGGCTGTGGCAGGTGCCGCTGCTGGCGGGGGCCGCCAACGCACCGGTCAGCCACTTCGACGGCGAATACGGACGGCTACGCGATGTAATCCAGGGAACGGACGGAGAACTACTGATCGCCACCAACGAGGGCACCGAATCGCGGGTGATCACCGTCGACGCGTCGTAGCCGCCCGGCAAAGAACCAATTTCAGGTTTCAGCAGAAGTGCTGGTAGAGTTTCATGCTGTTGCTGTTGGCCCGATGGGCCCAGCCAACATGCACCTCTAGCTCAATTGGCAGAGCATCTGACTCTTAATCAGAGGGTTTCGGGTTCAAGTCCCGAGGGGTGCACCACCACTAAACCGTCTGATCGGCAGCACCGCCGATCGGACGGTTTTTTTGTACCAGTTTGGTAGCGATTTTTCGCTCACTCTTCCCCTCCTTGCTCGCCCGCAGTAGCTTGGCGGCATGGAAGGGATGCCATCCCTCGGGGAAATACACACCGGAGAAATGAACCGGCGGGTGGCACGCGGTCGCTGGGCATCGATTGACGCAGAATTCGGCATGCTCACCGGGCCCGAGGTCGATGCAAAGGTGGGCCCCAACTCCCCGCCAGCCGGATGCCTCGCAGCGAAACGACAGATCCTGGGGGTGGTTACCCGAGCAGGGCGGGTCCTCTATCCGGGGTTCCAGTTCGATCCCGAGTCTGGCCGGGCCCGACCCATGATTGCCGTCATCGCCTCGATTGGTCTTGCCGGCGGCTGGAAGGATCGACACCTACTCCAGTGGTTCTGCTCACCCAACGGGTATCTCGGCGGCGACCGACCAGTTGACATTCTCGATGACCCAGACCGTCTCATCTTCGCTGCGCACAGCGACCTGGACCTCGTCTGGTGAATGACTGGTGAAAGGCCGAGCCCTTGGTCCGCCAGTCGTCGGTCGTCCTAGTTGTTTGACGGCAGCGGGCCGTCGGTGCCCGATGCGGTGGGAACCGTCGTGGCCCACCGTGGAGCTCCGAGTTCCCGGATCACGCTCTGCAGATGGTCGCGGAGTTCGTCGGAGATCAGGCCCTCACCGGTCACCAGTGTGCGTTCGATATCTTTTGACTGCGCGAGGACGCCAAGTCCAGCGTCCGTTATTGAAACCATATGGCTGCGCCGGTCCAGGTCATTACGAGTTCGGGAGACATGCCCCCGAGTTTCCAGCCGTGAAAGTGTCTTTCCCATGGTCTGCGCCTGTACCCGTACTATCTGGGCGAGGCTCGCCTGAGTCATCGGACCTTGACCCTCCAGAACACCCAACGCAATGACTCCGGCGTGGGTGACACCCAGGTTCACCAGCCGTTCATTCCACGCGTGCTCGACCAAGCGGGCAGCAGTGGTCAGCAGTCGGCCGGTGGGCCATTGCTCCAGGTCCGGCATAAAAGAAAACACTTCCTCTCGCCGCACAGACATGCAGCGTTGATCACGGTAACGCCGACCGGTGTAGTTTCAAACGTATCGACCTTATTTACTTATGATAGCTACGGATTTGCGAAAAGTGTCAGCGCCACCATGGCCGACGCAACTAACAAACAAGCAGAAGGAATACAAATAATGGCTGAACGTCTAATGTCGGGCGAGGTAGCCCCGGATTTCTCCCTGCCCGCGGCCGACGGTTCCACCGTGTCCCTGAAGGACTATGCAGGCTCCAGTGTGGTGGTCTATTTCTATCCGGCGGCTTCCACTCCCGGCTGCACCACCCAGGCATGCGACTTCCGCGACAACCTGGCATCCCTTGCTGCCGCGGGCTACACAGTCCTCGGCATCTCACCCGACAGTGTGGCAAAGCTCCGGAAATTTGCCGATACAGAAGAGCTCACCTTCCCCCTCCTGTCCGACGAAGACCACGCGGTAGCCGAGGCGTGGGGTGCATGGGGTGAAAAGAAAAACTACGGCAAGGTCTACGAAGGCCTGATCCGCTCGACGGTCGTCGTCGGACCCGATGGACTGGTGCAACTACCCCAGTACAACGTCCGCGCCACCGGCCACGTCGCGAAACTTCGGAGAGACCTCGGCGTCCAATAGATTCGCGTACACTGGAGGCTGACGTTTTCGGCAGCTTGTCTGTCCCAGGCGTCGAACGCGCGAGTGGCGGAATTGGCAGACGCGCTGGATTTAGGATCCAGTGTCTTCGGACGTGAGGGTTCAAGTCCCTTCTTGCGCACCATTGTTATGAGTCGCGACATGGACTACATGTGAGTCGCGACATCGACGACACCCCCAGCTTCGGCTGGGGGTGTTTTTCTTTTGTCTGGGTGACCCGCTCGACGCGAGACTCGTCATCCCCACCCGGGCCGACACAGTTTCCCACCCCGGCAGGCCGCTCCACGGTGGGACCTGGGTCACATTGGGCCTCGGGAATCGCCGACCTTGCGCGGTCTTTACCCGGTGTAGAAAATTTCAGGAATCGCCACCCATCCTCGCTCCGAACACGACCGAAGTACCTATGAGACATCGACACGATGTGTTCGACAAGTTAGTTAGCTGATCGGCAGAGTACGCCCGGTCACACCAATGAAGGAGAAAATCCAATGGGAAACATCAAGAGCCGTAAGCTCTCCATCCTCGGTGTTGCTGCAGTGGCCATGTTCGGCCTCGCAGCATGCGGTGGCGGCGACACCGCAACTGAGTCCACCGGGGAAATGACCAGCGAGGAAATGACCACTACCGAAGCCGCTCCCGAAGCAACTGAGTCGGCAATGGAAGAGGAAATGGGCGAAGACATGGACCCAGCCGCAAACCTGGTTGGCCCAGGTTGCGCCGGCTACGCCGAGCAGGTTCCAGAAGGCGACGGCTCGGTTGCCGGCATGGCCCTGGATCCAGTAGCAACAGCTGCGTCGAACAACCCGATCCTCACCACGCTGACCGCAGCCGTCACCGGCGAACTGAACCCAGATGTCGACCTCGTTGACACCCTGAACGGCGACGAGTTCACCGTCTTCGCACCAACCGATGA
Source organism: Arthrobacter sp. CAL618 (assembly GCF_000468215.1). Taxonomy (NCBI): domain Bacteria; kingdom Bacillati; phylum Actinomycetota; class Actinomycetes; order Micrococcales; family Micrococcaceae; genus Arthrobacter; species Arthrobacter sp. CAL618. Next base: position 7,478 of record NZ_ASZW01000095.1, read on the forward strand.
CGCCTTCGCGAAGATCGACGAAGAGACCATCGCGGCTCTCCAGACCGATGCGGACCTCCTCACCGGCATCCTGACCTACCACGTAGTCCCCGGCCAGCTGTCCCCGGATGAGGTCGCCGGAACCCACACCACCGTCAACGGCGCAGAGCTGACCGTTGAAGGCATGGGCGACGAAATCACTGTCGGCGACGACGCTTCAGCAGTAGTCTGCGGTGGCGTAATGACCCAGAACGCAACCGTGTACATGGTCGACACCGTTCTGATGCCTCCTAGCGAGTAATTGACTCCCTGCTTCGAATCCTCTAACTCGAAACAGGGCGCCACAGGCTGGGATCCTGAACACCTTACGGTGCTCAGGGTCCCAGCCTTTCCTCGTATCCGGGGTTTGCTGGGGGATGACCGCTGGCGCCTGTCCGAACACCACTGGGATCATCATTTAGACTGGGAAACCTAAACAATTTCCGCCGTGTGCGGGTACGGCTGAGGAGACAATGGCAATGACCGCTGCTGCCAGGCACTCCGGTTGGGCCCGCGTGGGGCAGAGTGCCGTTGCGGTCTCCCTCTGCCTGACGGTTGCTGGCTGCACCGGGGCAACGCCCTTGCCGACGACGACGACGTCGTCGACTCCTGCACCCTCCCAAACCAATCCCGCCCAAGCCCCCGAAGCGGTCTTCACGTTCGGCACCGCCGCTGATCCGATCGGGCTGGACCCGGCCCTGGTGGCCGACACCGAGTCATACCGAATCACCCGGCAGATTCTCGAGGGCCTGGTGGGCATCGATCCGCTCACCTCCGAGCCCGTCCCGCAGCTCGCTGCCTCCTGGGATGAGCGGGAGGACGGCCGGGCCTACGCATTCACCCTCCGCGAGGATGTCGAATTCCACGATGGTGTGCCGTTCAACGCCCAGGCAGTCTGCGCGAACTTCGACCGCTGGTACACGCTCCCCCCGGAGACGCGCCCCTCGGACGGAACCGTCGCCTTCGGCTCGGTCTTCAATGCCTACTCGGACTCCCCCGAGCTATCCGTCTACTCCTCCTGCCAGCCCCTGGGCGAGTTCGAGGTGTTGATCCGGCTCAATAGCCGCCTGACAGGGTTCATCCCCGCCCTGGCGATGCCCTCCTTCGCGATGTCCTCACCCCGGGCGCTTAAGGAACTCGCCGCCGATGAGCTGACCGAGGAGGTCAACGACATAGCGGTGTCGCAGTACGCGCTCAGCCCTGTCGGCACCGGACCCTACACCTTCGAAAGTTGGGAACCGGGGGAAGTGCGGTTGTCCTCGTATGAGAATTACTGGGGGGCCCGGGGCGAGATCGGCACCGTCGTGTTCACCACCCTCCCCCTCCCCGATGATCGGCTGGAAGCACTCAACACCGGACAGATCGACGCCTACGACTTCGTTACAGTCGACAACGCCGGCGCCCTGGTCAGGGAAGGCCAACAGCTGCTCCAGCGCGACCCCTATTCCATCCTGTATCTCGGAATGAACCAGGACTTCCCCGGTGTGGATAGTCTGCTGTTCCGCCAGGCCGTAGCCCACGCCATCGACAAACAGGCCATGATCGATGGGCAGTTCCTGAACGGCACGGCGCCCGCCGATCAGTTTGTCCCGCCCAAGCTCGCAGTCACCAATGACGAGATCACCCGCTACGACTACGACGTCGAACTGGCCCAGGAGTTGCTGGCGGAATCCGGGTACGACGGCGAACCTCTGCCCTTCCACTACCCGACCGACGTCTCGCGCCCCTATCTGCCGGCACCTGAGGGGGTGTTCGCTGTCCTCCAAACGCAGCTCGAAGAGGCCGGTTTCACCATTGACCCGGTGCCCACCGCCTGGGCCGATGGTTACCTTGAGGCCTTACAGAACGACGACGAGCGCGCGTTCCACCTCCTCGGCTGGAGCGGAACCTACCAGGACCCCGACAACTTTATCGGCCAGCTTTTCGGCGCAACCACCGTCGAGTTTGCCTTCGAAGACAACCAGCTCTTTAGCAAAATTGACCGGGCCCGCACCCTTCCCAACGGCGACGACCGGGTGGCCGCCTACCAGGACATCAGCGACCAGCTGGCCCGGCGGCTACCAGCGGTTCCCCTCGCCTTCCCCATCTCTGCCCTGGCAGTCTCGGAGCGGGTAGCAAACTACCCAGTCAGCCCCGTGATGAACGAAGTGTTCAACCTGGTTGACCTGACCGACGTCGAGCTGGAAGCCACCGGGAGCGACTGATGACCTGCCACCCCCGCCACGACGGCGGACCAATTACCCAAGGAACCCACCAGACGCTACGCTCAAAGCTAAGCGCCCTCGCCACTGGAGATGAAGTTGACTGCTAAGAACCAGGCGGAAATTCCCGCGGAACACACCGACGTCGTCCTAATCGGTGGAGGAATCATGAGCGCCACCCTTGGCGCCTTCCTCAAACAGCTGCAGCCTGACTGGAGCATCTCACTATTCGAGCGCCTCGACCGGGCCGGACTGGAAAGCTCCGACCCATGGAACAACGCCGGGACCGGCCACGCGGCACTCTGCGAACTGAATTACACCCCGGCAGGCCCGGATGGGACAGTTGACCCGGCCAAGGCCGTCGCCATCAACGAGCAGTTCCAGGTGTCACGCCAGTTCTGGGCCCACATGGTGGAAAGCGGCCACCTGGGTGATCCGTCCGGATTCATCAACCCCGTGCCGCACATGAGCTTCGTCTGGGGCGAAAAGAACACCGCCTACCTGCGCAAGCGCTACGAAGCCCTGCGGAGCCAGCCCCTCTTCGAAACCATTGAGCACGCCGAGGACCCCTCGGCCATCGCCGACTGGGCGCCGCTGCTGATGAGCGGCCGGACCGCCGGCCAGCCGGTGGCAGCCTCACGTGTGGCCGGCGGGACCGACGTCGACTTCGGGTCCCTGACCCGCGGCCTGACCAGCTACCTCGAAGCCAACGGCGTCGACCTCAACTACAACCACGACGTCGCCGATCTCTCCCGCGGCTCGAAAGGCCGCTGGGAAGTCAAGGTCCGCAACCGCGCTACCGGACAGGCCCGCACCGTCAACGCGCGCTTCGTCTTCATCGGGGCCGGCGGCGGGGCACTGCACCTGCTGCAACGCACCGGCATTCCCGAGGGCAAGGGATTCGCGGGCTTCCCCGTCTCGGGTCAGTTCCTGAAGTGCGGCGACCCGGACATCGTCAACCAGCACAACGCCAAGGTCTACGGCCAGGCGTCGGTCGGAGCACCACCCATGTCGGTGCCGCACCTGGACACCCGGTATGTCAACGGCGAACGGTCGCTATTGTTCGGCCCTTACGCCGGGTTCTCCACCAAGTTCCTCAAGCGTGGCTCGTTCTTCGACCTGCCCGGGTCCATCCGGCCGTCGAACCTGGTGCCCATGCTGGCCGTGGCCAAGGACAACGTGCCGCTGACCAAGTACCTGATCTCCGAGGTGCTGAAGAACCGGGACGCGAAAAACACCTATCTCAACGAATTCATCCCCGACGCCGACGGCGACAAATGGGACCTGATCACCGCCGGGCAGCGCGTCCAGATCATCAAGAAGGCTCCGGGCAAGGGCGGGGTGCTGCAGTTCGGCACCGAGGTCATCACTGCAGCCGACGGATCGGTCGGAGCACTGCTGGGGGCCTCCCCCGGTGCTTCCACCGCCGCGCCGATCATGCTCGAGATCCTGAAGCGCTGTTTCCCAGCCCAGCTTCCGGGTTGGGAGCCGAAGCTCAAAGACATGATCCCCGGCTACGGTGTGAAGCTCAATGAGAACTCCTCGCTCGCCGCTGACATCCTGTCCCGTACCGACCGGGTGCTGAAACTCCAGTAACCATCGCCAGAGCCGTCGACCCGGCCGGCAGAAGTAGAAGGCGCGGCACATGTTCCGTCTGGCTCAACTTTCCCTGGGAAACCGTGCACTGATTGCGCTGATCACCATTCTGGCGTCGGTGTTCGGTGTGATCACGATGGGCTCCCTCAAACAGGAGCTCATCCCGTCACTGGAGTTTCCGCAGATCACCGTGCTGTCGTCGGTCCCCGGCGCCTCACCGGAATACCTCGACCAGCAGGTAAGCGAACCGCTGGAGACCGCGCTTAGCGGCGTGGAGGGGCTCGAGTCGTCGTCGGCCACGTCCCGTACCGGGGTCTCGACCATCAACCTGATGTTCGCCTACGGCACCGACCTCGACCGCGCGCGCGGCCAGGTGGACCGCGCGATCTCGACGGTGCGGCCCCTCCTGCCCGAGGACGTCTCGCCGCAGTCCTTGGCCGGGAGTATCGCCGACCTCCCAATCGTGTTCATGGCCGTCTCTTCCGATCAGCCGCTGAGCGAGCTGAGCGGCGACCTCAGCCGGCTGGCCGTCCCGCGGCTGCAGCAGCTGGAGGGCGTTCGCGCGGCCGAGGTCAGCGGCGGGGCCGGGCAGTACATCTCGATCCTCCCCGACCGGCAGGAACTCGCCGCCAACGACCTCACGGTCGCCGATATCACTGCGGCACTGGAGAACAACGGCGACCTCATCCCGGTGGGGACCCTTGAGGACGGCGACCGTTCCCTCACCATCCAGGCCGGGAGCCCCATTACCTCACTCGAGGACATCCGCGTGCTGCCCCTCCTGCCGGAGGGCGGCTCCCCCGACGCCGGAGAGACGCCGCCGACGCTCGGCTCCGTCGCCGAGGTGGCAGTGGCCGACGACGACGCCACGTCGGTGACCCGCACCAACGGTATTGAGACCCTCGCCCTGACCGTGACGAAAATCCCCGATGGCGACACGGTCGCGATCTCCAACCTGGTGGAAGAGTTGCTGCCGCAGCTGGAAGCCGAGCTGGGCAACGGCGCCGAGATCACCGTGATCTTTGACCAGGCGCCCTTCATTGAACGCTCCATCAGTGACCTGACCACGGAGGGTATCCTGGGCCTCGGCTTTGCCGTGCTGGTCATTCTGGTGTTCCTGCTGTCGGTACGGTCCACCCTGGTGACGGCGATCTCGATCCCCCTGTCGCTGCTGATTACGTTCATCGGCCTGTGGGTCACCGGCTACTCGTTGAATATCCTCACGTTGGGCGCCCTGACCATCGCGATCGGGCGGGTGGTGGACGACTCGATTGTGGTCATCGAGAACATCAAACGGCACCTCAGCTATGGCGAGGACAAGCGCGAAGCCATTCTCACCGCCGTCCGTGAAGTGGCCAGCGCGATCACCGCATCAACGCTGATCACCGTCGCGGTGTTCGCACCGATCGCCTTTGTCGGTGACCTGGCGGGTGAACTCTTCAGGCCGTTTGCCCTGACCACCACGATCGCGCTGCTGGCTTCCCTGGCGGTGTCGCTCACCATCGTTCCCGTGCTGGCGTACTGGTTCCTGCCAGCCGCGGCATCCGATGTAGACCCGGACCTGGTCCGTGAGCAGGCGCATCAGGCCGAACGAAAATCCTGGCTGCAGCGCGGCTATCTTCCGCTCCTCGGGGCAACCCAGCGGCATCCGGTCTGGACCCTGACCGCCGGTGGCCTTGTCCTCGCAGGCACTGCCGCGATGATCCCCCTCCTCCAGACCAATCTGCTGGGGAACACGGGACAGAACAGTTTCAGCATCAACCAGACCCTCGAACCGGGTTCCAGCCTGGAAACCACTGTTGCTGCCGCTGCGCAGGCCGAGGAAGTGCTCGCTGGCTTTCCCGAGGTGGAGGAGATCCAGGTGACGGTGGGGAACGCGTCCAGTGGTTTCGCCGCCCGACTGTCCGGTGGAACGTCGGTGGCCGCCTTCACGGTGATTACCGCCGAGGACGCTGACCAGGAGCAACTACAGAACGAGGTGAGGCAGGAACTGGAGTCGTTGACCGGCGTCGGGACCTTCGCCCTCGCCACCCAGCAGGGTGGGCTTGGCACCTCAAGCACTATCGATGTGAACATCACGGCACCGGGTCCGGACGAGCTACAGGCCGCCAATGACGCCGTCGTCGACGCCATGCAAGGCGTCGAGGGCGCCCGCGACGTGACCAGTAACCTCTCCGCAGCCCAACCCCAGGTGCAGATCAGCGTTGACCGGGCCGCCGCCGTCGCCGCCGGGCTCAGCGAAGGGCAGATCGCGGGGTTGCTCGGTGGGAGCATCAGCCCGATCCCCGGCGGACAGGTACGGCTGGAAACCACCGACTACCCGGTACTCATCGGTGAGGGCACCGAGGTGACCAGCCTGGACCAGTTGGAGGAACTCAATCTTCCGACCCCCGAGGGCCCGGTACCGCTGACCTCCGTTGCATCGGTGGTTGAGGTTCAGGTGCCGTTGACCATCACCAGTGCCAACGGGGAACGGACCGCCCAGGTCTCCATCACACCGTCCGGACAGAACCTGGGGGCGCTGACCACCTCGGTGACTGAACGGCTGGAGGGTGTTGAACTTCCTGCGGGAACCACGGCAACCCTGGGTGGAGCATCCGCCGAGCAGGCCGAATCCTTCGCTCAACTGTTCCTCGCCCTGTGGGCGGCCGTGGCGATTGTGTACGTGATCATGGTGGCCACCTTCAAGTCCCTGATCCAGCCGCTGATCCTCCTGGTCTCGGTGCCGTTCGCCGCCACCGGCGCCATTGCCCTCCTCGTCATCACCCAGATTCCGCTGGGGCTGCCGTCCCTGGTTGGCATGTTGATGCTGGTGGGCATCGTGGTGACGAACGCTGTGGTGCTTATTGACCTCATCAATCAGTACCGGCGCCCGCACGACGGAAGTCCGGGCATGAGCGTCGAGGAGGCGATCATCCAGGGTGCCCGGCAGCGACTGCGCCCCATCCTGATGACCGCGCTGGCAACGATCTTCGCACTGACGCCGATGGCCCTCGGCTTCACCGGCGAGGGTGGGTTCATCTCGCAGCCGCTGGCGATCGTGGTGGTGGGCGGTCTGGTCTCCTCCACAGCGCTCACGCTGATCCTGGTACCGGTGTTGTACCGGCTGGTTGAGGGTCGTCGGGAGGCCCGGTTGCAGGCCCGGTTGCAGACCCGCCGCGACGCGCCCGTCTCAGGGCGACGTGCCCGGGCCCACTGACCAGGATCTGGCTGCCCCACGGGGAACAGAATGCCCGCCGGCCCGGTTGTAACTATTGTGGATGCAGATGCATCTAGTTGGAGGAGGAATCATGCAGAGCGGTATCTTTACGGTGGGTAACGCGTTCCGGAACCTCCGACCTTCCAGCACCGACTCAAAACGATGACCGGACTCACCGGGCCTGAAACAGCTGGGCCCGAAACAAGGGTGCCCGAAACAACAGAACCGGCAATCCGGCTGACAGCCGAGGCCTGGGAATCCCTCTTCAGGGCGCAGGTTGCGGTGATGCGCCGGCTACGCAACGACCCGTCGTTCAAGAAACTCGCCATTGGCGAATACGACGTCCTGTTCAACCTCACCCGCTGCCCCACCGGCTGGACCCGCCTGAACGAGCTGAACCGCAGCCTGCTGATCTCGCAGCCGAGCCTGAGCCGCATGGTGGAGCGGCTNNGCTCGAAGCCAAGGGCCTGGTCCAGCGGAAACAAGCCCCGGACGATCAGCGCGGCGTGATGGTGGCCCTGACCGATGCTGGCCGTGAGCTGCAACGCGAGATTGGCGCCGCGCACGTCCGGGTGATCCACACTCTGCTGGGCCCGATCCTGAAGACCGGGGAGCTGGAACAGTTACTGGAACTCACCCACCGGATCCGCGAGGGCGTCGACGACGCCGAGCGCGCCGACTACTGAAGCTGGATCAGCTCTCCCGGCTGATCGACCGGCAGGGAATCCACCACGGCTGTCACCTCGAGCGTCTCGAGTTGCAGGCTGCCCCCCACGGTGGAGAGGAATGCCGTATCCGAGGCGTCACGGCCGGTAGCGACCCGCAGCAGGGACTCCCGGGGAGCCAGGCCGGTTGCGTCGACGACATGCCAGGCGCCGTCCACCCAGGCCTCAGCCACAGCGTGGAAGTCCATCGGACTCAGTCCGGGCGCGTACACCGCGGCGAGCCGGGCGGGAACGTCCTTGGCGCGCAACAGGGAGATCACGAGGTGCGCGTAGTCCCGGCACACGCCACGCCGCCCCAGCAGGGTTTCCACGGCGCCGTCGGTGGGGCGGGACGAACCCGACACGTAGGCGAGTTCCTTGCCTACCCACTCCCGTACCGCGTTCAGCAGTTCCGATCCTGCCAGGGTGCCAAATTCAGCGTACGACGTCGGCAGGAGCCGGTCCGATTCGCAGTAGCGGCTCGGGCGAACGTACCGGATGAGATCCGCTTCAGACGCCGCTTCGGCGGATGCGGTACCCGTGACCGTGGCGCTGTACTCAAGGGAAATGTTCGCCTCGCCGTCCACTTTGAGGGTATGAAGCCGCCCACCGTGGATATCTTCCAACTCGCCTGGGACCACTGGTGCGCCATCCACCAGTACCACCAGGTTCTCTTCAAAACTGCTGTACCCGGGGTTTCGCACCGGGGCCAGGGCAAAGACGAGTGACGAAGCGGAACGGGTCCGCGCGATGATGCGGGCAGTCACTGATCGCTGCATGGGGGTACTCCTGATTGAGGGTATGAGGTGCCGGGCGCGGTAGGCCCACGGTGCGGACTCTATGCTGAAAGCTACCACCACGTTAGAACAAGAAAGGCCCCTTAGTGAATTCCACTCACCAGCACCAGATCCAGGACCTTGAGGGTCGCGCCGTCGTGATCACCGGAGCCAACAGCGGTCTGGGCTTGCAGACGGCGATAGCCCTGGCCCGGCGGGGAGCCTCGGTGACGCTCGCCTGCCGGAACGAGGCACGGGGCACTGAAGCCCTAAAGACGGTCAGCTCCCGGGTACCGGGAGCTACTGTTGACCTGCGGATCCTCGATCTCTCGTCGCTGGCTTCCGTGCGGAGCTTCGCCGCCGGTTGGACCGCACCGCTGGACCTCCTGATCAACAACGCCGGTGTGATGGCCACGCCGAGGATCCTCACCGAGGACGGGTTCGAGCAACAGCTCGGCATCAACCATCTCGGCCACTACGCCCTGACCGGCCTCCTGCTGCCGCGGCTCCGCGAAGCGTCAGCTCCCCGCGTCGTCTCGGTCTCCAGCCTGGCGCACAAGCGGGGCACCATCAACTTCGACGACCTCAATTCCTCCACCAGGTACCGCCGGTGGACCGCCTACAGCCAGAGCAAAATAGCCAACCTGTACTTCACCATGGAACTCGACCGGCGTGTCAGGGCCAACGGAGAGCAGCTTCTCGCGGTCGCCGCCCACCCTGGGCTGTCCAATACCAACCTCACGGCTGGCATGGGCACCACACCGGTACTGGACGTGCTGGGCGGTTTCTTCAAACTCTTCGGGCAGTCCGACATCGCTGGTGCCCTGCCGATCCTGCGGGCAGCAACCTCCCCGACGGCGAGCGGTGGGGACTACTCGGGCCCCGATGGTCCAGGCGAAACCAGGGGAAATGCCGTCTTGGTGGCACCAGCACCGCGGGTGCTCGACCCGCTGGTCGCCGGAAGGCTGTGGGAGGTCAGCGCCGCGATGACGGGCGTCACCTTCCCCGATCTTCCTGCTGCCTGAGAAAGAAACCGCGTTATTCCGCCACCTCGAGGGAAGCAATCATGCGCCGAATCTGGGTGAATTGTTCGGCATCGAAGAACTCCTCGGCGGCGGCAATGGTTTCAAACGATGCGGTCCGGGATCCCACCTGCTCGGGGGTCAGGGCTGTCAGCGAGATCGCATCCCCGAAGGAATACAGTCCAACGTGCTCCGGGCCCTGCACTGTGTTGTACAGCGTGCAGGCTACGCCGTCCGCGCCGCCCAGCACATCGGTGACACCGAAGGAACTGAAGAACCGGTAGCCCTCGATCAGCCGGACCACCAGCCGCGGCTCAATCGACTGGTCGGACTCGGCGGTCGACGGCAGATCCACGGGCTGGCTGAGGATCACTGTGTAGGGGCTGGCGTCGTCGGGCGCGCAGTCCTCGTCCGTGGGCGTGATGCCCGTGTGCAGTTCAGCCACCGGACGCCCGTCGGCATTCTCGACGGCAACGTGAACTGATTCCGGCTCGAAACCTTCACCGGGATCCTCGATCGGCTCGGCGGTCCAGTCCGGTGGGAGCTCAAAGCTCACCAGGGCCTGAGGGTCGGTGAAGACCTGCCAGTCGTCGTCGGGAGCCGGGCGGTCTGCCACCGTGGGCTTCGGCGCCGGTGGGGTGGTCGCCGGCGCTGCGGAGCTGGGGTCCGACGACGGCGTCGCTGACTGCGCCGGCCGGTCGCCGATTTCCACGCCGGTACACCCGGACGCTGCCAGCGCCACGCTTAGCAACAGGACGCCCGCCGCAGCAATCCGCGCTGGTCCCCGTGATCGACTCATCTGATGCGTCCCCTAATCGTCGGTTGCCGGGCCTCTGATCTGAGTCTAATCAGTGAAGCACCCCACCATGAGGCATCCACACCGGCCGCCGTGGAGAATTACTGTTATGGCCCCTGATCTGTCCGATGCGACTGTTTCCACCGATGCACGTGTCTCCACGATGCGGTATCCCACAGCACTGGGGCCCGTCCAGGTCAGGATCTCGCGGACCGCCGGGGTAGCAGCGCCGCCGTGGGTCCTGCTGCACGGCGCCGCGGGGTCCTGGAAGACGTTCAGGGAGTTGCAGGCAGCACACAACTTTCCCACCGGCGTCGACACCGTGGTGATCGACCTCCCCGGGTGGGGCGACTCCCCCGGCGTCGGGACTTTCACGATCGAGTCACAGGCCGCGGCCGTCGTCGAGGTCCTGACCCTTGCGGGCTACCGCCAATGGCGACTTTTCGGTCATTCGATGGGGGCTGTTCCGGCACTGGAGATCGCGGCGCGGGAACCGGACCGGACCCTCGCGGTGATCGTCCTATCTCCCACCTCGGTGATCGCTTCCGGCGCGTTCCGTCGCCCCTGGCGGAACCTCCTGACGATGGGACCACTCCTCGGGATGAAGGCGATCATGCGGTTTCTGCAGCTCACCGGGGTGCTGGCGCCACGCGTGGTGGCGGTTGCCCGACGCACCGGATTGCTCAGATTGGTGTTGCGGCCCTTCGTCGTCGACCCTGCCGCCCTGACCGGCCCGGTTGTCGACGCGCTCGCCCTCGATGCCCGTCCTGCCGCCTTCGCCGTCGCCGCCCGGGCGTTGAAGCACTACGACTTCTCCCACTGGGCCCTGGCCGGGGGGACCCACCTGGTGTTGCGGGGCGAGCGGGATGTCTTCACCCCTGCCGCGGAGATTCTGGAGCTGGCACGGTTGCTGCCCGACGCCCGGGCCCACGTGCTGCCGGGAACGGGACACTTCGCGCAGGTGGAGGACCCGGAGGCCGTAGCAGGATTCCTGGTGCGGGAAACCGTGTCACCACCGAACGCGTAGGGCGCCTGGGCAGGAAGGTCCTGGCCGAGTAAGGGTCCTACAAGGAAGCTGCCACTGCGGTGCCGCGCCGCTCCCGCAGCCAGAGGAGCAGGACCACCGTTGCCCCGCCCAGGGCGGCCAGGAGTGGGCCGAGCCAGTCGCCGTCGGGCTGGAGCAGTGTTCCGTTGTCCTGCCAGGGCCAGAGTGCCCGCAGCGATCCCAGGATCAGGCCGGTCGCGACCAGCAGCACCGCCCGCCGATGCACCCGCAGGAGATATGCGAGCAGCTGGACGATTGAGGCGAGTCCCAGGACCGCGCCGCTGGCGAAGAGGGCGAGGTAGCCGAAGTCCCGCTCGCTGACCGCCTCGAGGGTCGGTTCGTACATGCCGAAGGTCAACAGGATGAACGAGCCCGAGAGTCCCGGGAGGGCCAGCGCGCACACGGCAGCGGCACCGCTCAGGATCAGCACCCACCAGGCGGGGTCTTCGACCTGCATGGAAGGGATGCCGAGCAGCCAGAAAACTGCTGCAGCGACGAGTAGCACCACCACGGGGCCGAAGATCCGGGTGTTTCGAGTGATCGGGCCGGCTTCCCTGGCCATTGAGATGGGGACCAGCAGGCTGGCCGAGACCATGCCGAGGAAGAGCGCATTCGAGAGTACCGGCTGGCCCTCTACAAAGCCGTGCAGCGGGCCGGACAGAGCGAAAAGGGCGAAGAACATGCCGATGAGCAGCGGAATCACCAGGGACCATTCGACGTCGCCCAGGTGGTGGGCGAAGCCCTTTCCGCCACGTTTGAAGACGAGCCGGACCACACCACGGATCAGGTGATTCGCCGAGGTGATCAGGCGATCAAAAATACCCAGCACCAGGGCGACAGTCCCACCGGAGACGCCAGGCACCAGCTCGACAATGCCGATCAGGGCCCCACGAACTGCGTGGGCGAAACTGGAACGGAGAGTGGGGGCTGCGGGCTTCACTGGGAGCGGCGGGGAGGACGTCACCTATTCAACAGTAGTATGCCGACGGCCAGGGCGGGGATTCCGTTAAGCAGGGCGGCCCAGTGCCCTGACCGAGGCGACCGCCGCGGTGACGGCACGGGAGGCCAGGGCCATGTCGCGTTCGGTGGTGGCTGCGGTCCACGAGAACCGGACCGCCGTCTGGGCTGTTGTACGGTCGATTCCGAGCGCCAGCAGGACAGCCGACGGCTCGTCGCTTCCCGCGGCGCACGCCGACCCGCTGGAGCAGACCACGCCGCGGCGCTCGAGCTCCAGCAACACCGATTCACCGCTGGTTCCCGGGAAGCAGAACGACGCGAGATTCGGGAGACGTTGCTCCCGGTCTCCGGTCAGTACGGCGCCGGGCACGGTGTCCAGGACGTGGTTGATGAGATAGTCCCGTTGGGCTTTTGCCGCGGGGACCGCGGTATCCCGCTCGTCCTGCGCGAGGGCGAGCGCCGTGGCGAGCCCCACCGCTCCGGCAACGTTCTCTGTTCCGGAACGCCGTCCACGTTCCTGGCCGCCACCATGGATGAGCGGTTCCACCGGGATCCGGCCTTTGAGGTAGAGCAGACCGGACCCCTTGGGCGCGCCCAGTTTGTGCCCGGACAGCGTGAGCGCGTCAACCCCCAGCTCGGCGACGCTCAGTGGCAACCAGGCGCCCGCCTGCACTGCGTCGGTGTGGAAGGGCACCGATGCTGCCGCGCAGAGGCCAGCGAGTACCCGCAGTGGCTGGACCGTCCCGACCTCGTTGTTGGCGTACATGATTGAACACAGCGTGGTGCCCGGTGTCAGTGCCTTCTGGAGCGAGTCAGGCTCAACGAGACCGGTGGCCGACACCGGGACAACAGTGATCCGGAACCCATGAAACCGGTGCAGGTAGTCGAGGGTTTCCAGCACGGCGGGGTGCTCGACGGCGCTGGTCACCAGGTGGCGGTCGCGGGGGGCGGCAAGCGCAATGCCCTTCAGCGCCAGGTTGTTGGCTTCGGTGCCACCCGAGGTGAAGGTGAGTTCGGAGGGGCGGCACCCCAGCACTGTCGCGGCCTGTTGCCGTGCAGCTTTCAGGGCAGCCGCTGCCGTTTCCCCCAGCGCATGGTGGCTGGAGGGATTGCCGAAGCTGGTGCTCATCAGCGGCCACATCGCCTGCAGCACTTCCGGCCGTGGCGGGGCAGTGGCCGCGGCATCCAGATAAATCACAGGGCGGCCTCCGTGGCGCTCCCGGCGGCGGCTGGCTGGGCGGAGGTCAGCTCAAGGTCCAACCCCAGATCGAGTGAGTGGACGCTGTGCGTCAGTGCGCCGGAGGAAATGATGTCCACCCCGGTGCGGGCAATGGCTGCGACGGTGTCCAGCCGCACGTTTCCGCTGGCTTCAACCAGGGCACGCCCAGCCACCAGCCGCACTCCCTCAGACAACTGGGCCAGGCTGAAATTGTCGAGCATGATCGTGTCCACCCCTGCCGCCAGCACCGGCTCGATCTGATCGATCCGGTCCACTTCGACCTCGAAGTGCACCGTGTGGGGAAGCCGGGCCTTCGCTGCGGCGAGCGCCGCGGTGAGCCCGGTGGTTCCCCCGCGGGTCAGGAGGGCCAGGTGGTTGTCTTTGGCCATCACCGCGTCCGAGAGGCTGAAGCGGTGATTGAACCCGCCCCCGCAGCGGACCGCGTAGCGTTCCAGCACCCGCAGGCCCGGGGTGGTTTTTCGGGTATCGACGATGCGGGCGGGCGTGCCATCCACTGCCCGCACGAACTGGGCGGTCAGGGTGGCGATCCCGCTGAGCCGCTGCGCCAGGTTCAGGGCAACCCGCTCGGCGGTGAGCAGGGATCGGGCGGGACCGGACAGGACGGCCAGCACAGTGCCGACGTCGAACGCGTCCCCATCCGTCACCGGAAACCGCACGGTGAGGCGCTGGTCGGTTAGCCGCATCGCGGCCTCGATGACCTGCTGACCGCAAAAGATTCCCGCCTCGCGGGCAACTATCGCTGCGTCGGCTCTAGCCGACGCCGGGATCAGGGTCTCCGACGTGATGTCGCCCCAGGGCGCATCTTCGGCGAGCGCCGCGGCAACGATGCGGTCGACGTCGGCCTGTGCTGTCTGCCCGGTCGGCTGGCTCATGACCGTGCCCTTCGATAGGAGGTGAGATGCGGGGCGCTTTCCGCCGGGCGGGGGCCCGGGAAATCCGTGCGATAGTGGGCTCCGAGGGACTCCTCGCGCGCAGCGGCAGCGTGCACGAGCAGCCGTGCGGCGACCACCAGGTTGGCGGTTTCGCGTTCCGCGACGGTGTCCCCGGCGGTGGAGTATTGGTCGAGCTGTTTGGCGGCCACCTGCAGGCCGGCTGCACTGCGCGTCACTGCTGCGTGATCGGTCATCAAGCTCTGCAGGGTGCGGCGTTCGCAGACCTCGGACCGGTCGGGTTCGGGGAACTCGAGCCCGATGGCCGGGAACGTGGGCCAGCCGCCGTCGTCGGCCGCTGTTTGCGTGGCGAGGGCGTCGACTGCCCGCCCGGCATAAACGAGTCCTTCCAGCAGGGAGTTGGACGCCAACCGGTTGGCGCCGTGGACGCCGGTGCAGGCGGTCTCGCCGACGGCGTAGAGGCCGGGCAGGGAGGTCCTCCCCCACAGGTCGGTCTGGATTCCCCCCATCCAGTAGTGGGCTGCGGGGACGACCGGCAACGGCTCAGCAGACCAGTCAAAACTGTGGGCAGTGGTTTGCCGGTGCAGGGAGGGGAACCGGGCGGCAAGGAAGCCAGCTCCGCCGAGCCCGGTGGCGTCGAGGTATACCCTGTCCTCGCCTCGCTCCCGGAGGTGCAGGGCGATGCTCCGGGAAACGACATCCCGTGGGGCCAGCTCCGCTGCCGGGTGGTAGGCGGTCATGAACCGTGCCCCGGACCCATCGAGCAGGATCGCGCCTTCCCCGCGGACAGCCTCTGAGATCAACAGGTTGCCGGGGACATCGAGGGCTGTGGGGTGGAACTGGAGGAACTCGAGATCCTTCACGACGGCGCCGGCCCGCCAGGCGGCAGCCAACCCATCCCCGGTGGCGACCAGGGGATTCGTATTGTGCGTGAACAGCTGCCCGGCCCCACCCGTCGCAAGGATGACGGCGTCGGCGTCGACAGTGGTCAGTACCCCGGCACGCAGGATCAACGCACCGGTGACCGTGGGCGCTTCAGCCTCGTCGATGCGCAGGTCGGCGAGGAACGCGTGTTCGAGCACCGCGATGCCGGGATCCTGCCGGACCGCGGCAATCAGCGCCTGCGCGACGGCGGCACCGGTCGCGTCGCCACCGGCGTGAAGGATGCGCGACGCCGAGTGCGCGGCTTCCCGCCCCAGTGCCAGTTCTCCGCTGGCAGTGCGGTCAAAGGGCGCGCCCAGCGCCAGTAGCACCCCAATGTGGTCCGCAGCCGCAGCGCAGAGGACCTCCACCGCTTCGGGTACGCACCAGCCGTTGCCGGCCAGCTGTGTGTCTGTCACGTGGCTGGAGACCAGGTCATTCCCGCCCGGTAGTACCGCGGCGATGCCGCCCTGGGCATGCCAGGTGTTGCTGTCCGCCAGGTTCCCTTTGGTGAGCAGGGTGACCGCGGCGCCGGGTAGGGCTTGCCGGAGGCGAAGCGCCGAGTACAGGCCGGCGATGCCGCTGCCCACAACGAGCACGTGTGCCGGCGAGGTGTTCATGGCTGGACCGGTCGCGGCTGGACGGCGAGCATGCGCTCCAGCGCTACCCGGGATGGTGAGGCGACCGATTCAGCCACGGTAATCCGGTTCAGCACCGTGCCGGCCACCAGCGCTTCGAGGACCCACGCCAGGTATCCCGGGTGGATGCGGTACATGGTGGAGCAAGGGCAGATCACCGGGTCGAGGCAGAAAATGGTGTGTTCGGGGTGCTGGCTGGCAAGCCGGTTGACCATGTTGATTTCGGTGCCGACGGCGAAGGTGGTGCCAGGTGCGGCGGCTTCGATCGCTTTGCGGATGTAGTCGGTGGAGCCGGACTCATCGGCAGCATCAACCACCTCCATGGGGCATTCCGGGTGGACGATTACCCGGACACCCGGAAAGTCCGCCCGGGCCTTTTCGATCTGGTTCACGGAGAAGCGTTTGTGCACCGAGCAGAAACCGTGCCACAGGATCACCCGGGAGTCCTGCAACGTAGCCTCCTCGTTGCCTCCCAGCGGCTTCCGCGGATTCCACAGCGGCATCTGCTCCACCGGTACCCCCATCGCCTTGGCCGTGTTCCGGCCGAGGTGCTGGTCGGGGAAAAACAGCACCCGCTGGCCCCGTTGAAAGGCCCACTCGAGGACGGCCGCAGCGTTCGAGGAGGTACACACGATTCCGCCGTTGCGACCGCAGAAACCCTTCAGCGCGGCCGAGGAATTCATATAGGTGACGGGGATAACGGGGACGCGGCCGTCGTCGTCGGGCTCTGTTCCGAACAGCTCGGCAAGGTCTTCCCAGCAGTCGGTCACCGAATCGATGTCGGCCATGTCGGCCATTGAACAGCCCGCCGCGAGGTTGGGGAGGATCACCGCCTGGTCTGGCCGGGAGAGCATATCGGCGGTTTCGGCCATGAAGTGGACGCCGCAGAAGATGATGGCTTCCGCCTGGGTCTTCTCGGTGGCGGCGCGGGCGAGCTGGTAGGAATCGCCGATGAAGTCGGCGTATTTGACCACCTCGTCGCGCTGGTAGAAGTGGCCCAGGATGACCGCCCGGTCCCCGAGGGTCGCCTTGGCCGCGAGAATACGGACGTCGAGCTCCTCGTCGGTGGCGAGCCGGTACTCCTCGGGCAGCTCCCCCTGTCGCGGCGAGGAAAGCGGCGCCGGGTCGGCCATCGAGGCGCCGGGGCCGTAGGTGGGCTGGATTTCCCGGTCGATCGCCCAGGGGTCTTTGGCGAGGGCGGGCGAGCACGTGGTGACTCGCTGGGTCTGGGCCTGCTCGCGGGTCACAAGCTGGATCGCAGTGGTGACACTAGTCATGGGAAACTCCTGAAACTCTAGTCAGTCGAGGCGATGGTGGAGCTGGAAGCGCTGGTGGAGGTGGTCTCTGCTGGCGTGGCCTGGCCGGACGTGGCCTGGGTGCCGAGGGTCCCCGTGGACCCCGTATAGCGGTAGAGCCGGGGCGGCCGGTGTCGCACTCCCTGGAGGTAGTCATCGGTGGGGGTGATATCGGGGGTGGCCCGAAGCTGACGGCGGAAATTGGCGGGATCCAGGTGCCGATCCAGGACCGCCTCGTAGACTTCCCTGACCTGCGCCAGGGTGAAGGTCTCGCCAAGAAAGTGGTAGGCGATTGAGCCGTATTCCACCTTGCTGCGCAGCCGCCAGAGGGCGTAATCCACGATGGAATTGTGGTCGAAGGCGAGATCCTCGAGCTTGTCGGCGCGGAACCATTTCACATTCTCGGATTCCTGGGTCAGGGCAGCCTCGTCGGGTTGTACCAATGCCCAGTAGACGATAGAGACCAGGCGTTGAGTGGCGGCCCGGTCCAAACCGCCAAACGCGTAAAGCTGCTCCAGATAATTGGGGACCAACCCGGTAGTCTCCCGCAGGTTGCGCGACGCGGCATCCTGGAGCGACTCCACCTGTGCTAGCGGGCCACCCGGCAACGCCCACTTGCCGAGATGCGGCTGCCTGATCCGCCGGACCAGCGGCAACCACAGGGTGGGCCGGCCCGACGTCGCACTCGGCCGGAGCGCGAAGATCACCGTTGAAATCGCCAGCGCGGGTGGCTGCAACTGCCGCTCGGAGACGTTTGCTGCGTCTGCGTACATCGGATCCCCTCGCCTAGTGCTTCACCCATGAGTTAATGTCAGATTGACTCTAACTGATTTTAGCGGGAAATCCCCGGTTCTCCAACCCACCCCCGCACGGAGCCACCCCAACCCGGGATCGAGTCAACAGATATGACGGGTTACGGCCCGAGAATCGGATATTTCTGCCGACTCGCTCCGGGG
>NZ_ASZW01000096.1:0-6032 GCF_000468215.1 Arthrobacter sp. CAL618
CCTGCCACTCGGCGTAACTCATACCGGTGTCAGGAGCAATCCAGCTGGTCCGACCGTTGGTCGGCCTACCGGTGACGACGGCGGCAGCCGCGCTAGGGCTTTTAAAGGCATAGGGCTTGGTGAACCGGCGGACCTGACCATGATCCTCTAACGTACCGTCGAGGGAGAGTCGGTCATAGAGTTTCCTGTATCCGGTGTGGGCGCCCACCCACTGGCGGCGTACCGCTGAACCTTCGTAAACCACAAACTCTCCGTCAACCTCTTGGCCGCGTGCTTTTCCCCCGCCCGCAGGTACATTCAGTTCGAATAGGGGTGACGACGCCTTTGGCCGGTCCGGATCCGTCGCCTCGTTCTCATTGCGTGGCACTTCCCGAAAGGCCTCGACACCAAGCAATGGGAGCACAATTCGCGCTTGGCTAATGAAGTATTCCATGTCCGAGATATCGGCCTCGGGCAACGGTAAGAGGGGTGGCGCAGTCTTGTTGACGATGGTGGTCCGGTCGGTCGACTTGCCCAGTTGTATGAACCGGCTCTCCAGATAACGGACGTGTGCTTTCGTGAGGTTCGCGTCTTTGCTGGTGAGCAGCAGCGCTCGCGTCCAGAAGTCTTTACCTCCCTCGAGTTCACCGCGGTTGTGCATTTTGAGGCGTATGGAGACATCGTCGCCTTCTCCGATGTACAACATCTGGTCGTCTGGGTCTTCTTCGTTCACTCCGATCAGAAAGTAGACGCCGGTTTTCCCTGCCTCCGGGCGGGCGAGAAGCGTCGCAAGATCCGACCTGGATCCGGCGACAATCTGCCCAGTCCAGTTCATAATTTCTGCAGTCAGGAGTCCGCCCGGCATGCCGTCGGTCAGGAAGAGCCGGACCTGTTTACCTGTCACCATTGCTGGTCTCACTGTCGGTTGCGGAGAGGACTGTGCTTCGTGCCATGGTCAGCCACGTGCTTCCGCGTAGCGCGGTGCCATGGACTCCATTTGCTCCATCACTAACTTGATGGCGGCTGGTTGCTTGTCGGGTGGATAGCCGTTCTTCACGAGCAGCCGCTTAATGGAGGAGCGTAGCTTTGCCCGGACGTCGTCGCGCACCGTCCAGTCCGTCCGCACGTCACGCTGCATCACTGTCACGAGGTCTCGGGCGATCTGCGCCAGGATCCCCTCGCCCTGCACCTCCACCGCTGACTCATTTTGCGCCACCGCATCGTAGAACGCGAGTTCGTCCTCGTTGAGCGGTGGAGAGAACTTCGCGCCACGCGCAGCCTCGGCAGCAACTTCCTTTGCCAGCGCGACCAGCTCGGCAATGACCTCGGCCGATGTGAGTTGCTGGTTCGTGTACCGGTTCATCAGTTCCGTGATGCGTTCCGAGAAGGCACGCTCACGGATCACGTTGTTACGGGTGGTCTTCGCCGATTCCTCGGCCACCAGCTTCCGCAGCGCCTCGATGGCAAGCTGCGGATTCCGTGCCTGCTGCGTCTTCGCGATGAACTCAGGGGTCAGATCGCCCAGTGACGGCTTGGGCATCCCTGCGGCTTCATAGATGTCAAGGATGTCCCCCGTGGACGTCGACGTCGCGATCAGGTCCCCGAGCAGCCTTGCAATGTCCTCGGGCACCGGCTCCCCCCGGGCCTGCCGGTCTGCGGCGTCAAACTTCGCCATGTAGACGCGGATCTCCTCGTACACCTGGATCTCCGGGCGGAGCTCGGCCAGGTTCTGGGCCCCTGAACACAGGGCCCAGGCACGGGACAGCTGACTCGAGGCCTTCCGGTACCGTTCCGCGAGGGTCTCGGCGCCGTCGTCGGGCTGGTTGCCCGGGGTCAACGCGCTGCGCAGGTAGTTGACCGAGCCGGTGACAGCATTCTTGAAGGCCTTGGGGGTGCCCGCACGGTAGACGGCGCGCCAGTCGAACCCGGCGAGCATCTCACGCAGCATCTCCACCAGGGATTTGGTGAGCTCCACCGCCTCGTCGATGTTCTTTCCGATGGGCTTGCTCTGCTGGTCGGTCTTGGAATACTCCGCCAGTGCCTTGGCCAGGTTGTCGGCCAGCGGCGCATACGCCACCAGCAGCCCATCCTGTTTACCGCGGAAGGTGCGGTTCACCCGGGCGAGCGTCTGCATCAGCAGGGCACCCTTCAGCGGCCGGTCCAGGTACAGGGTGTGCAGCGGGGGCGAGTCGTACCCGGTGAGCATCATGTCCTTGACGATCACAATCTCGAGTTCGTCGTCGACATTCCGCAGGCGTTCCTTGATGGTCGCGTTCGCCGAGTCCCGGCGCACATGGTCGACCACCGGTGGGACGTCCGACGGCGTGCCGGAGTACACCACCTTGATTTTGCCCTTGTTGAGGTCATCCGAGTGCCAGTCGGGGCGCAGCGCAATGATGGCCGTATACAGGTTGGCGCAGATCTCCCGGGTGCCGCCTACAATCATGGCTTTGCCGGGCGACTCGATGAACTGGCGCATCTTGCCCGAACGATTTTCCCAGTGCGCCACCAGGTCCTCCGCGAGGGCAGCGATGCGCTGAGGTGCACCGTAGACCGCGTTCACGACGGCGACGCTCGCCTCGATCCGTGCCCTCTCGGTGTCGTCGAGGCTCCGGGTGATGTCATCGGCCGCCTGGTCGAGGGTTTCCTCGGTGACGTCCTGGGCCAGCGCCACCTTGATCAGCCGTGGTTCGAAATACACGGGAACGGTGGCGCCGTCGTCGACCGCCCGGCTCAGGTCGTAAATGTCGATGTACTCGCCGAACACGTCACGCGTGTTGCGGTCGTCAAAGGAAATAGGTGTCCCGGTGAACGCGATCAGGGTGGCCCGCGGCAGAGCATCGCGGAGGTGGCGGGCATAGCCGTCGAGGTCGTCGTAGTGGCTGCGGTGCGCTTCATCGACAATCACAATGATGTTCCGCCGGTCCGAGAGCAGCGGATGGTCCACGCCGGCGTCCTTCTCCCCCTGGCTGCGGCCGAACTTCTGCAGGGTGGTGAAGTAGATGCCTCCCGTGGTTCGGCTGGAGAGTTCCTCGCGGAGTTCGGCCCGGCGGCGGATCTGCTGGGGTTTCTCCGGCAGGAGGAGGCTTTGCGCAAAGGTCTCGTACAGCTGGCCGTCGAGCTCGTTGCGGTCGGTGATCACCACGATGGTGGGATTGAGGAGCTTGGGATGGCGGGTGACCTGGTTGGTGTAGAGCTCCATCTCCATGGACTTGCCCGAGCCTTGCGTGTGCCAGACGACGCCGGCCTTGCCGTTGCTTGCAACCGCTGTGACGGTGCTGCCCAGGGCCTTGGAGACGGCGAAGTATTGGTGGGGCTTGGCGATGCGTTTGGTCAGCCCGTCCGAGTTTTCATCGAACGCGGTGAAGCTGCGGGTCAGCTGAACGAACCGCTCGAGACTGTAGAGGCCGTCGAGGGCTAGCTCCAGTTCGGTGACCGGCTCGCCGTCGACGAGGGCGTCGCGCGCCACGGGTTCGCCGTCGTCGTCGACATTCCACGGCGAGAAGTGGTTCAGCGGGGTGAACGGCGTGCCGTACTTGGCGAGGATTCCATCCGAGGCGAGGGTGAAGACGCAGAAGCGGAAGGCAAGCGGGAATTCGCGGAGGTAGGTCTGCAGCTGGGCATGCGCGGCGGGTACATCGGCTGAGCGGCTCCCAGCCCTCTTGAGTTCGATCACGCTGACCGGCATGCCGTTGCAGTAGAGCACGACGTCGAAGCGTCGTTTGTAGTCGCCCTGGCGGAGGGTGACCTGGTTGACGGCCAGCCAGTCGTTGTCGTCAGCGTCGGCGCTGAGGACGCGGAGGGTGGGATTGTGTTCGGTGCCGTCGGTGTCGATGTAGCTGATACCGCGGAAGCCATCGGTCAGATAAGTGTGGACGCGGTGGTTCTCGGTGATGGCATCGGTTGATTTGGGGGCTGTAATTTCGGCGACGGCCTGCTGGAGGTACTGCTGCGGCACAGTGGGGTTGAACTTCCGCAGCGCGGCTAGCAACCGCGGCCGGATGAGCAGGTCATCCCAGGTGTCGCGCTCCCCTGATCCGGGTGCGATGGACTCTCCGGTGCCTGGCCGCCAGCCGAGTTCGGCCAGCTGCTCCATCGCGAGGCCCTCCCAGAGCGCTTCGCTGAGACCTGTCACTGCTGTCATGTTATTCCCCCAGTGTGTTGCCGATCACTGGCTCCAGTCTAGGCGTCGCGTCGGTGCAGCGTGATTGCGGCCGCCGCGAGGGGGACAACAGCGTAGGCGGCCAGCACGATCAGGCTCGCCTGTGTGGAGAGGTAGGCTCCTTGCGTCTCGACTGCTCCGGTGGTGAGCAACACTGAGGACGCCGGCAGCGGCAGGTAGCTGACGATTGTCTCTACCCAGTCCAGGCGAATGAAGCTGAGGGTGCCGGGCAATAGCAGCAGGACGGTCAGGGCTACGGTCACGCTGGCGGCGGTGGAACGCAGGAGCGTGGCAATCCCAAGGGAGAACAGGGCGGCGGCGATGAGGGAGTAGAGGGTGCCGCCGAGGACGCGCCAGGTGCCCGGGTCGTCCAGCGCTGGGACGAGGTCGTACTGCGAGAGCTGGAGCATGGTGACGAGGTAGGACAGGGTCGCGCTCACGAGGGTAACGGCGGCCGTCAGCACAATCAGGACGAGGGCTTTGGCGCCAAGGACGGGGATCCGGCTCGGAACAGCCGCGAACGTGGAGCGGATCGTGCCGGTGGCGTATTCCCCGGTGATGAGCAGGGCGCCCAGGACGGCGATGGTGAGCATGCCGAAATGGAAGCCGCCCGCGATGACCTCGGCACCATGCATCTGCTCGACGGCCGGGGCCAGGGCGGGATCGTCGGTCGTGGCGCTCAGGGACAGGGCGGAGGCCAGTGCCACCAGCGTGATCACTGCGGCGGTGGCGGCCAGCGCCCACCACGTCGAGCGCAGGGACAGCAACTTGATCCATTCCCCACGCAAGACCCCCGCGAAGGTGGGATGCACCTGTGCAGCGGCGGGCGGGTTGGTGGCGGGTGAGGACATTGGGGGGTCATCGGTCAGCGTGCTCATCGGTTCTGGCCCTTCTGGTCTGGGGTGCTGTGGGCGGTGCTGCTGTGGGCGGTGGTGGGTTCAGAGCGGTACTCGACTGCGTCCTGGGTCAGGAACATGTACGCCTCTTCGAGGCTGGCGCCGCGTGGGGACAACTCGTACAGCGGCAGCCCGTTTCGGAAGGCGACCTGGCCGACGTGTTCCGCGGTAGTCCCGCTGACCTCGAGCATGCTGGCGTCCGGAGAAGTGATGGTCACACCGTCGGCAGTCAGGGCGGCGGCGAGCTCGTCGGCGCGCGGGGAGCGCACCCGCACAGCGCCGCTCGCGACGGAGTCAATGACCTGTTGGACCGAGCCGGCGGCGATGATGTGACCGCGGCCGATCACGAGGAGCTGATCGGCGGTCTGGGACATCTCACTCATCAGGTGCGAGGACAGGAACACGGTCCGTCCCTCGGCGGCCAGGTCGCGCACCAGCTGGCGAACCCACTGCACGCCCTCGGGGTCGAGCCCGTTGACCGGCTCGTCGAGGATGAGCGTTCGGGGGTCGCCCAGGAGTGCTGCGGCGATACCCAGGCGTTGACTCATGCCGAGGGAAAACCCGCCGACACGCTTGGTCGCTGCCCCTGACAGGCCAGTCATATCGATTACCTCGCCGACACGGGAGGCCTTGATGTTGTGGGTGGCAGCCATCGCGCGCAGGTGCGAGCGGGCGCTGCGGCCGGGGTGTACGGCCTTGGCGTCGAGCAGGGCACCGACCTCCCTCAGCGGGGAACGGTGCTGCCCGTAGGGCTTGCCGTTGACCGTGACGGTGCCCGACGTCGGCCGGTCCAGTCCCATGATCAGGCGCATCGTCGTGGACTTGCCGGCACCGTTCGGGCCGAGGAACCCGGTCACGGTGCCGGGCGCGATGGTGAAGCTGAGTGTGTGCACTGCGGTCTTGTCGCCGTAGCGCTTGGTGAGCTCGTGTGCCTCAATCATGAGGACCTTCCTGGGTAATGGTGGGGTTGGTGGATCTGATACGGCGGTTCGGCG
>NZ_ASZW01000097.1:0-5251 GCF_000468215.1 Arthrobacter sp. CAL618
CCCGCCACGAGAATCCCATCGGTATCGGCATACACGGTCCCTCCGGGGGTGAAGATGACCCCTCCAATCGCCACCGGCACGTCAATCTCACCGACGCCGTTCTTGACGCTCTTGCGGGGATTGCTGCCGAGTGCCTTCACGCCGAGGGGCAACCCAGCGAGCACCGCGCGGTCACGGATTGCACCGTTGATAATGACGCCGTTCCACCCGTTCTTCACCGCGATCTCCGCAATCATGTCTCCCATCAGCGCCCGCTCAAGTGAGCCACCGCCGTCGACGACGAGGACCGCGCCCGCACCAGGCGTGGAAAGGACCGACTTCAGCACCACGTTGTCGTGATAGCACTTCACGGTTCGTATCGGCCCGCTGAAAGCCTGCTCCCCTCCCAGATCCTGGAACTGGATTGAAACTGATTGAACGGTGTCTCCGAACTGGTCGTAGAGGTCCGCTGTGGATAGGTCCATGTTCTTCTCCTGATCGGTGGTTTGAGATTGTGAAAGATCAACCCGAGTGGGCCTCAAGAAAGCTGTACACCTCGGTCTCATCTACCCCGGGGAACGCGCCGGGCGGCATTGCGGCCAGCAGATGTGAGTGCGCCCGGGCGCTCGGCCAGGCGTGACCTGCCCAATTTTCAGCCAGCGACGACGGCGGACGCCGGCAGCACGCCTCATCCGGGCAAAAGGACTTCTCCCTCATGGTGGTGTCCCTGCCCCTGAACCACTTCACATGCGCATACGGCACCCCGATGCTCAACGAGAACTCCCCGCTCGCTGACCGTTCGGTCCGGGCCGTGCACCAGTAGGTGCCGCTGGGCGTATCCGTGTACTGGTTGTAGGCGCGGAATTTGTCAGCCACCTCAAACACCACCCGTGAAGTCCAGCGTTTACAGGAGGGCTGGCCTTCAATGGCACCCGTGTGGTCCTGGGGAAAGGTGACGCCGTCGTTCTCATAGGCTTTGTAGATGATCCCGCTCTCATGGGTCTTCTGAAAATGGGTGGGGATGCCCAGGTGCTCGGTGGCGAGGTTGGTGAACCTGTGCGCCGCAGTCTCATAGGACACGGCAAACGCGTCCCGGATATCCTCCACGGCAATCTCCTTCGCCGCTTTCGAGCGCTGCAGGAACTCCACCGCAGGCTTCTCCGGCAGCAAAAGTGCCGCGGCAAAGTAGTTGGTGGCCACGCGCTGCCTGAGGAACTCCCGATAATTTTCAGGCGTCTGGTGGTCCAGCACGTAATGCCCGAGCGCCTGCAGCAGCACCGAGCGCGGATCGTGGTCAGTGCGCTGGGACTGGGTCAGGTAAATTCTGCGGTTCTTCAAATCGGTGACAGAACGAGTTGAATGCGGCAGGTCGCCCACGTGATGGAGGGTGAACCCCAGATGGGCGGCGATGTCGGCAATCAGGTGCTGGGACATCGGCCCAGCGGTGTGCCCCACCGAATCCAGCACCCGTTGCGCCTCGGCCTCGAGTTCGGGGAAGTAATTGTTCTGTTTGCGCATCTCGCGCCGCAGCTCGGCGTTGGCCCGACGGGCCTCCTCCGGGGTGGCCACCTGCTCGTTGAGCCGGCGCTCCAACTCGCCCTGAAGGCCCACCAGCGATTCGAGTACCTCCATCGGCAGCCGTGAGGAGATCCGCACCTTCGGCAGCCCGAGCGCCCCGTATAGCGGGCCGCGCTGCGCCCGCTCCAGCTCGATCTCCAGTGCTGCCCTCCGGGTGGGAGGTTCCGCACCCAACAGCTGATCGATGCCTACCCCGAGGGCCGACGCGAGGCCCTGCAGCATCCCCAGCTTTGGTTCACGTTTGCCGTTTTCGATCAGCGACAGCTGCGACGCGACGGTGCCGACGACGGCGCCCAGGTCATCGAGCGTCATCCCCTTCGCTTTCCGGAGATGTCGGATCCGTCGGCCCAGGCTGATCGCGTCGAGGTCGTCCGGCGCGCCGGCGCCNCCCGCCTCAGCGGCTCCACCGGATTCTGGTCGGTTCCAGGTGGCTGGTTTGATCGGCATGTTGGTCATTTATTGAGGTTACGCGAAGAAGTGCGTTTTTTGCCAGCAGTTTCGGCTAGGCAAGGGGTTGAAATGAGAGAAAGGTTGGTTTTACGAAGCCAACGAACACTTCACGCACTCGAATCAACGGCTCAGGGAATTCAAAGGAGAATGCAATGACACAGGACCAGACCACCCCACAGGCAAACACCGCATCGACAGGCCAGAGCGCCGAAGGATCGGCCGAGCGGGAGCTGGAACTCGAGTGGTCGGCCAATTCCCGCTGGGATAACGTCACGCGCGACTACTCGGCGTCCGACGTCGTCCGCCTTCGCGGCCGGGTCCAGGAGGAGCACACCCTCGCCCGGCGCGGCGCCGAGAAGCTGTGGACGCAGCTGACCGAACAGGCCCGCACCGGTGAGTACACCCACTCGCTTGGCGCACTGACCGGTAATCAGGCGGTGCAGCAGGTCAAGGCGGGCCTGAAAGCAATTTACCTGTCCGGCTGGCAGGTCGCCGCCGACGCCAATAACTCCGGGCACACCTATCCGGACCAGTCACTGTACCCCGCCAACTCGGTGCCCACCGTGGTGCGCCGCATCAACAACGCACTGCTGCGTGCGGACCAGATCGACTTCGCCGAAGGGGTCCAGACGGTGGAGGACTATTTGGTTCCCATCATCGCCGACGCCGAGGCAGGCTTCGGCGGCCCACTCAACGCTTACGAGCTGATGAAATCGATGATCCAGGCCGGCGCTGCTGGCGTTCACTGGGAGGACCAGCTCGCTTCGGAGAAGAAGTGCGGGCACCTCGGCGGTAAGGTACTTATCCCGACCCAGCAGCACGTCCGCACCCTCAACGCCGCACGGCTCGCCGCCGACGTCGCTGGGACGCCGTCAGTAGTAATTGCTCGCACCGACGCCGAGGCCGCGACCCTCATCACTTCCGACGTCGACGAACGGGATCAGCCGTTCATCACCGGCGAGCGCACCTCCGAGGGCTTCTACAAGGTGCGCAACGGCCTCGAGGCGTGCATTGCCCGGGGACGGGCCTACGCGCCGTATGCGGATCTGCTGTGGATGGAAACCGGAACCCCCGACCTTGACCTGGCGCGCAAGTTTGCTGAGGGCATCAAGTCGGAGCACCCGGACCAGATGCTGGCGTACAACTGCTCGCCGTCGTTCAACTGGAAAAAGCACCTCGACGACGCAACGATCGCCAAGTTCCAGCGGGAGCTCGGCGCGATGGGGTTCACCTTCCAGTTCATCACCCTGGCAGGGTTCCACGCGCTCAACTACTCGATGTTCGACCTGGCCGAGGGCTACGCCCGCGACGGCATGAGCGCGTACGTCGAACTCCAGGAGCGCGAATTCGCTGCCGAGTCCCGGGGCTACACCGCCACCAAGCACCAGCGTGAGGTGGGAACCGGCTACTTCGACCAGGTTGCCACCGCCCTCAACCCCACGGGCAGCACCCTCGCCCTGGCCGGATCCACCGAGGCGCAGCAGTTCCACTAACCCCCGCTGCACGCCCCGCTCCACCCCGTCCCACACCCCCAACCCCGGCCCCCACCTAGGATGGCCGGGGCTGGGGGCGGGGCACCCACATTTTTCCAGGAGGCACACCATGAACAACCTGATCACCCTCAACGGCGTTACCCTGACGGCGCCGGCCGTGCGCCGCCAGGACGAAATCCTCACCCCGGAAGCCCTCGACTTTCTCCGGAAACTGCACCAGTCGACGGCCAGCCGCCGGCAGGAACTCCTACACCTGCGGCAACAGTCCCGCGCCAGGATCTCCAACGGCACCGATCCGCGTTTCCTCCCCGAGACCAAACACATTCGCGACGACGACGGCTGGCGGGTTGCGCCGGTCGCCCCGGGCCTGGAGGACCGCCGGGTGGAGATCACCGGACCCGTCGACCGGAAAATGACCATCAACGCCCTCAACTCAGGCGCCAAGGTGTGGCTTGCCGACATGGAGGACTCCTCCACTCCCAGCTGGTCCAATGTCATCAACGGGCAGCTCAACCTGCGCGACGCGCTGGCGGACCGCATTAGCTTCACCTCTCCGGAAGGGAAGGAATACCGGTTGGGAGAGGATCGGCCGACCATCGTGGTGCGCCCCCGCGGCTGGCACCTGCCCGAGAAGCACCTGCTGATCAACAACACCCCGATCGCCGGCGGCCTGGTCGACTTTGGATTGCATTTCTTCCACAACGCCCGGACGCTCATCGCCCAGGGCCGGGGCCCCTACTTCTACCTGCCGAAGATCGAGAACCATCTCGAGGCACGGCTCTGGAATGACATTTTCGTCCAGGCCCAGCAACTGTTGGGGCTGCCCCAGGGCACTATCCGCGCCACGGTGCTGATAGAAACGATCACCGCCGCGTTCGAAATGGAGGAAATTCTGTACGAACTGCGCGAACACGCCGCCGGTTTGAACGCTGGCAGGTGGGACTACATCTTCTCGGTGATCAAGAACTTCAGGACCCGCGGACCCCGCTTCGTCCTCCCCGACCGGTCCATGGTGACCATGACCGCGCCGTTCATGCGCTCCTACACGGAGCAGCTGGTGCGAATCTGCCACCGCCGGGGCGCCCACGCGATTGGCGGCATGTCGGCCAACATCCCGAACCGGCGAGACGAAGCAGCGAACGCCGTCGCACTGGAAAAGGTGAGGGCGGACAAGACCCGGGAAGCGAACGACGGTTTCGACGGTTCCTGGGTAGCCCACCCGGACCTGGTTCCGGTGGCGATGGAGGTGTTCGATGCCATCCTCGGCGAGCGGCCCAACCAGCTGACCAGGCTGCGCGACGACGTCCTCCCCGACGACAAGGCACTGCTCAACATCGCAGGCACCCCCGGGGTCATCACCGAGGCCGGGATCCGCGAGAACCTTGAGGTGGGCGTGAGGTACATCGAGTCGTGGTTGCGTGGCAACGGGGCTGCGGCGATCAACTCCCTGATGGAGGACGCTGCGACGGCCGAGATTTCGCGGTCTCAGATCTGGCAGTGGATCTACTCGGGCGCCGTCACCGACGACGGCGAGGCCATCACCCACGGGTGGGTCGCCGAGCTGCTGGAGGAGGAGTTCGCGGCGATGGAGCGTTTTGACGGCGACCGTTTCGACGACGCCCTGGCAATCTTCGAGGAGGTTGCCCTCGGTGAGGAATTCCCCACGTTCCTCACCGTCCCTGCCTACGCCCGCTACCTGCACGAGAACCGCGAGTTGGCGACGGTCTAGACCGATCCTCACCGCACCCCGC
>NZ_ASZW01000097.1:5261-14197 GCF_000468215.1 Arthrobacter sp. CAL618
GGTGAGGGTGCGGTGAGGGTGCGGCGCGGCTGCGGTGGGGTGTAGCGGGAATACCCCGGAGCCAACCCCGCGTTGTGCGATGTATGCAGATTGAAATTTGGTCAGACGTCAAGTGCCCCTGGTGTTTCGTCGGCAAGCGCCGGTTTGAGACCGCCCTCGCCGGCTTCGAACACCGCGATCAGGTCACCGTGACCTGGAAGAGCTTCCAGTTGGACCCGGATCTCCCGGATCACTATGACGGCACCGAACAGCAGTACCTCGCTGAACGCAAGGGTATCTCCGAAGACCGGATCCGCGAGATGTGGGACAGCCTGTCCGCCTCGGCCGCCGGCGAGGGACTGAACTTCAGGTTCGAGGACGTCGTGGTGGGCAACAGTTTCACCGCCCACCGGTTCCTGCACCTGGCCAAATCCCAGGGGCTCGGCGACGCCGCCAAGGAGGCCATCCTGTCCGCCCACTTTGAACAGGGCAAAGACACCTCGGACACGGACTTCCTGGTGGAGCTCGGCAAGGAGATCGGCCTCACGGAGCACGACGTGCGGGCCACCCTCGGCACAGACCGGTTCGCCGACGACGTCCGCCACGATATTGCCGAGGCACGCACGCTCGGGATCAGCGGAGTACCGTTCTTCGTCATCGACCGGAAGTACGGCATTTCCGGAGCCCAGCCCGCCGATCTGTTCGCCGAGGCGCTCACCACCGCGTGGCAGGAAGCGAACCCGCTGACCCTCGTGAATCCCGCCGGATCCGCCGCGGCCTCCGCCGACGGCGAAGCGTGCGGGCCGGAGGGCTGCAACTAGCCTGCAGCTAGGGGGCAGCCGGGGTCGATTCCGGTGCACCCGACGTGGACTCGGCCTCGGCAGACGCCGTCGTCGGGTCGGTGCACACCAGTCCGGCCGGAGTTTCATCCAGCTCGGCTTCAGCGATGAGACCCTCGTACCCTGAGCCGACGACGACGTCGACGGTCGCGTCAGTGCGCTCATCCTCCACGAAGATGGTTCCCGGAATCTGGCGCTGTACGGTGAAGGCATTCGCGTAGCCCTCTGGTCCGGCAACCACGATGGCGGTCATGCCGACCCGGTTCACCTTGCGGTTGCCGATCTCGCCCAACACGAATGCTCGCTCCGCCAGGCCCTCACCGACGGAACCGGCCAGACCGGAAATGGTTGTGCTGTTGTACAGGTTCACGGTGACGGCCGAAGGGGACTGCACCTCGAACGGGCCCGCCGGGCAGGTGTACGTCGGCTCCAGGTCCGGTTCCAGCGCAGCGATGCGGATGTCTCCACGGTTGATTCCTATCGCGACGAAAACCGCCGCGGCGAGGAGAGCAACCAGTACGACCAGAACCACCCCGTGGCGGAGCCGGCGCATGTAAATGTGCGGGCGCTCCACCTCCCCCGTGTCTGCGAAGACGCTGTCCAGATCGTTTTCAGTAACGATCCGGTGGCCATGCCATTCAATGGGGTTTTTCTTGGACTTTTTGGTCTCGTGCCGGTGCGGGGGCTGGTCAGTCATTGATCACCAGCACGCGCGCGTGCAGAATGGTTCGTTGATGCAGGGCCGTGCGGACGGCACGGTGCAGCCCGTCTTCCAGATAAAGCGTCTCGTTCCACTGAACCACGTGCGGGAACAGGTCACCGAAGAATGTTGAATCCTCGGCGAGGAGCGCCTCGAGGTCGAGGGTGGTTTTGGTGGTCACCAGTTCGTCCAGCCGTACCTGTCGGGGTGCCACACCCGCCCAATCCTTGGGGGTCACATATCCATGGTCAGGGTAGGGGCGTCCTGCGCTTACGGCTTTGAAGATCACCAATACAGACTAGAGAACATCATCGGGCAATGGAACATGAGCCGCACCTAACGGTCCTTAGTGGCCGAAAGGTTACGTTCAGCCGTCAGGTAGCGATGATTGGCACAGTGCGTTTCGCAAGGATTTCGCCGGTAATCCAATCTTCCCACTCGACCCTTAGCTCGTATCGGCCCGCCGAAGGCGGCGTCAGCATGACATCGTAACGTTCGGCTGCCCCGAAACTCAGCAGGCTGGTGAGCAGCGGATAGCCCGCTGCCGAGCAGGGGGGAGAAGGTACCCCTGGCACAGAGGTGTCCCTGAAGGGCCGCCCGTCGTGGGCAATGATCTCGGCAATCTGCGCTGGGTTCCCCTCCGCGTCAGTGAAGTACATCCGGTTGGGCAGATAGTTGGCGTTCAGAATCCGCAGGAGGGTGGGCTTTCGTTCCCCCGGAACCACGTTGGCCTGGATGGTCGAGAGGCTCCAGACGCGGTCATCAGTGTCACCCGGGTCCGCCAGATTACCTCCCAGCAGATAGAAGTGCTTGGGCTCAAACCGATTCAAACCGACGTCCTCGCCGGACAGCCCGGCAGCATGGTCCATCTCATGCCAGCGGGCATCCACCGAATATGGAACGAGGATGCATTCCGTCGCGATGTCGTACTCGGGTCCGTCCACGAAGGCTCTGCGGGCTCCTGGGCTTACCGGATAGTCGGGATGCACCGTTGGGTCAACCACCAGGGCACCGAACATTCCCATCTGGGCGTGTAAAACCGTGTTTACGTGGCAGTGATAAAAGTAGGTTCCCGCCGCCCCATAGTTGGGGTCCCCGGGTCTACCCAGTTCGGCCTGCCACTGGTAGGTGTAGGTTTCTCCAATCTCGAAGGAGGTGTGACCTACGCCGTCGTTGCGTGGGTCCGGCTCCATGCCGTGCCAATGGATAGTGTGAGCTCCTTTACTCGGAGTAAATGTTGCGTGGAATATCTCGCCCTCTTTGGGCCGCAGCGTCGGTCCCGGCAGGCTTCGCCCGGAATTTTCCGATTCGAAACTCCAAATCTCGAATTTATTTCCGTCATCAAATTCAAGGTCCCGGGAAAAGAATTTCAAAACCACTGCTGTTTGCGGGGTTTGTAAAAATTCTGTGACGGGGTTATCCACATCCATCTGGTCTGAGCTGAAGTCCGCCTGACTGCGGAAGCGGTGACTCGGCGTCCCGTCATCGTTGACAGGAGGTACAGGTGTAGGTGTGGGAGTGGGCGATGCAGTAACTGTGGGAGTGGGCGATGCAGTAACTGTGGGAGTGGGCGATGCAGTAACTGTGGGAGTGGGAACAGGCGTAGCAGATGCGCTGGCTGTAGCCGAAGGAGTCGCTGTTGCTGTTGCACTCGGACTAGGGGTCGACTTCCTACGATTAGCCTCCCGGGCCTTCTTCTTCGCCTCCTTACGCTTTTTCTCAGCGGCCTCCCGGGCCTTCTTCTCCGCCTCCCGCTGGCGTTTGGCAAGCTCCTCATCCCGCTCTGCCTGGCGTTTAAACATCGAGGTGCGGCGACCATCGCGTCTATTGGGTACTTGAACGTTGGTCATGGTCCTGTTCCTATGATTGGTGCTTTCAGCGTCCAGTGGGCAACCATCCCGCCCGGGTACATACCACCAGCGGCTGTCTGCGATGGCTCCGCATGGCAGTGCATTGGGTATCCCCAGTCGGTGGTCCTGGCTGCCCAGACAGCGTTGACGGCATCTGGTGGCCGCTTGATCGGAAGAATGCAGTCCTTACGGTCCATGGGTTCCAGTTCGACTACGTCCTCCCATTGTTGGACCACCACATGCCCCTCGGGGTCCACGAAGCCTTCCCTGCGCGGCCAGGGATAATTGTTTCGCCCCACCGTCCACAGGTGGTTGCCGTGGAAGTGCATCTGATGGAACACAATGCCGGGGTTGACTAGCCTGACAAGCTGCCCTCCGCGCAGCGTCCCCAGTTCAGTGCCCTCGCCGAACTGGCGCACGTCCACCTGCCGCGGGTAGCCCGAAATCAGCGTCTCTTCCTCAGTCGCCAGATTCAACGCGTCGTTGGTGGTGATGCCGAGCGATTCATAGCCGCTGCGTCCGTTGAGCGTGAAATAACGCGGTACTGCTTTGGTTTTGCGTGGGTCGACGGTTCCCCCGGAGGCCTCGATCCCGGCCCACACCGAGTCGACATTGTGGCAGATCCAGAGCCACTGCCGTTCGAACGAAGCAAGATCCTCCCCGATAGCCCACTGATGGTCCGGATGGATGACCAGCAGGACCCCGAAGAGACCCAGAACCCTTTCCACTGGCTGATTGGTCGGATCGGAGTAGATATAGGTTCCGGGGGCGGGCGCATCAAGTTCCAATAATTTGCTTCCTGCCGGATCAATGATCCCGGTACTGACGTTGCCGCGGTTGGGTCCGGCCCCATGCAGAGTAAACTCATGAGGCTTGGACAGCCGGTTGTGCACCCGAAGGCGAATTCTGCTTCCCACTTCGGCGATGATAGTTCGTTGTGGAAAATAGCTCGCCCAGTAGTTGCGGCGGATGAAGTACTGCCCCGGGTTAGCCGGATCCGGGCCGTAAGGCAGCGGAGTCCCTTCCGGTGGAAGAACGGCGTCCAAAGGGTAACTTCGGCTCTCCACTAGCCGACCATCGGCTGTGAACACCTTCGGAACAATAGCCAGGCTAGGGTTGGCGTCGTTGACGTCAGTAGGACGATCACCAAATCCCCGGTGATACACCAGTGAGGCATCGACCATTTTCAGGTAGCCATCGTTGATGTACAGATCTAGAACCCCTGGAAGAGGGGTGACCGCCAGAGGCTGGCTCGATGCAACTACACGGGCCTGGGCGGGCTTGGAAGACTGCCCGTAGAGCAACGCCGCTGCCCCAACGCTTGCGGCGGCTCCATACCTGAGGAAGTCCCAGCGGCCCAGCTGACCGGCAGTCG
Organism: Arthrobacter sp. CAL618; assembly: GCF_000468215.1. Taxonomy (NCBI): domain Bacteria; kingdom Bacillati; phylum Actinomycetota; class Actinomycetes; order Micrococcales; family Micrococcaceae; genus Arthrobacter; species Arthrobacter sp. CAL618. The sequence continues at coordinate 10,005 of NZ_ASZW01000097.1, forward strand.
CCATAAGATCAGTGGGTTTCGCCACGTTCCCGACGCTGGTTTTCGCGGTTTCCTGGATGTCAGTCATGATCCACCGCCAGCGAACCAGGCCGGTGGAGCACGGACGGCAGTTCGAGGGTCAGCGGGGCCCCGCCGCCCCAAGGGTCAGTGAACTCAGCGGAGAGACTCGTCTCATCTGAGGGCACCAGGAAATTGATCCACAGGGATGTTGTCGATCCGGCTGGTAGCGGGCCAGTGACAGCTTCCGCGTCTCGGTTCGTCACGGTGGGTCCATCCACCCCGACCTGCAGCCGCAGTTGGCCCGGGGCAAAGAGCACCGGTTGGTCAGTCGCATTATGGACTTCCAACCGAAGGGCAATATGGTCCCCCCAGGTGCTGTTTGCCGGTTGAACTGAATGACCGATGACCGCAGGCCCGTGACCGCGGTGGCCAGTCACGGCCTGAGCAGACGTACCGCCGCCGCTGGAATCTTGTGCCGGGGGAAGCCGCATCTGCCGCTCGGCCTCGGTCAGTCGAACGCTGCCGAAGGAGGTCTTGACTCCCGGCGGATTGGCAGAGGTACCCGCTGCCAGCAGGCCGCCCGCTGCCGCTGTGCCAGCCACCGTGACCCCGACCAGCACACCAAAGACACGGCGAGTCAGGCCCGGGCTCTCATCGGCCGTGCAACCTACCTCACTGACTATCCCTGCGTCGCCAATGGATTGCGATACTTCCCCTAACAGTGTGGTCATCGGTCTATCCGCTCTTAACAGTGACTTCTTCGGGTATTAACTGTCACCGCTCAATTTTCACTTCGGCACCTTGTAGAAAACATGGAGAATAGGTGTATGCCTGCTACGATCACTCACCCGCTGACCGGACTTCTGCTGGATGTCGACGGACCAATCGCGAGCCCCGTGTCCCGGACCGTGCGGCCGGCGATCATCAAGGACCTGATGACCCTCGCCGCCGCCGGGTGGCCGGTCATCTTCAACACGGGCCGGTCTGATTCGTTCATCCGCAGCGAGGTGATGGAGCCAATGCTGGCGGCGGGGATCCCCGAGGGTGTGGTGTTCCACGCCATCTGCGAGAAGGGGGGCGTGTGGTTCAGCTTCGACCGGTCGGGGGCGGGCAAACTGCATGTCGACCAGGCTCTGGCGCTGCCGAAGGAGTTCGGGGCAGGGATCCGCGATCTGGTGGCGGAAAAGTACTTCGGGCACATGTTTTTCGATGAGACCAAATACGCGATGGTGTCGGTGGAACAGCACATTGAGGTGGACAACACCGACTACCTGGCTGAGCAGGCCGGGTTCGACGCCGACGCGCTGGCCCTGATGCGGTCCTTCGGGATGGGGGTTTGCCGGTTGGCCCACCATGCACCGGACAGCGATGACAACATTGACTACCGGATCGACCCGACCATCATCTCCACCGACATTGAATCGGTCCGTCTCGGCAAGGACCTCGGCGCCGAACGGGCCCTGGCCCTGCTCGGCCAGATTCCGTCCCGCTGGCGGACGGTCGGGGATTCACGCACCGACTACGCGATGGCCGATTACCTCCACGAACACGGGTACGACGTCGCCCATGTTGACGTCCGGCCCGCCGATGGGGTCCCTGAGACTCCGTACCCCGTGCTCACCGAGGATCACCTGACCAACGACGACGCCGGAGCCGCCTTCCTGGCCCGCTGCGTGCGATCGTTGCAGACCGCCAGCGAGGAACCGGCACGCAGTTAGGCTGCCTTATCGAGGGCACCCTCGATCGCCGCGACAACCTCTGCCGACTCTGGCTCAACCGTCGGAGCGAATCGCGCCACCACCGAGCCCTGATCATTCACCAGGAACTTCTCGAAGTTCCACTTCACCATGCCGGGCAGGATTCCGTTCTTGAACTTGGTCAGCTCCGAGTACAGCGGGTGCTGATTCTTGCCGCGCACGTCGGCCTTCTTGGTCAGCGGGAACGTGACGTCGTAGGTGGTGGAGCAGAAGGACTGGATGTCCTCGTCGGTGCCGGGCTCCTGGCTCATGAACTGGTTGCAGGGCACTCCGACCACCACAAATCCCTGGTCCCGATACTTCTGGTACAGGTTTTCCAGCCCCCCGTACTGCGGGGTATAGCCGCACTTCGACGCAACATTCACCACCATCACCGTCTTGCCCTTGAAATCGCCGAACGACCTCTCGGTGCCATCGTTCATGGTCAGAGGGATGGAATGCAGATTCGTTGGTGACATGGTTACTCCCGGTAGGCGACTGCTTAGCATTCGTACGGTAACAGCCAGCGGATGGGCCTAGGCAATAATGAAGGAGTGGCCTCACTTAGAAACACCGGGCTAACCGCCTGGCGAACCCAGCTCCGCAAGACCTTCACCGGCAACGCGGAGGTCCCACCAGCCTGGGCAGAGAAGCTGGACGAGGGCGACGACGTCGGCTACTTCCCGCCGTCGTCAGCGGCCTGGGCGGTGCACGGGTCAATGACCCCCCTGGTCGGCGGGATCCGGGCGCTGCTGCTGCAGGCCCTGCACCCGGGTGCGATGGCGGGCGTCCACGACTTCTCCCGGTACCGCGAGGACCCACTCGGCCGTCTCGCCGGCACCATCCAGTGGATTTTCACCGTCACCTACGGCTCAGCCGAAACGGCGAAGGCCGGTTCGGCCTGGGTGCAGCGGCTCCATCAGCGGGTCACTGGTACCTACATCGACAGTAGGGGTGTCACCCAGCCCTACTCGGCGGGTTCCCCCGATCTGCTGCGCTGGGTGCATCTGGCCTTCACTGACGCTTTTCTGGCGTCACATCTGGCGTATGGGCCGCCGATTCCCGGCGGTGCCGACAACTATGTGGCTGAGTGGGCACAGGCCGGGCGACTCATGGGGGTCACCGATCCGCCGGAGTCGGCGGCTGAATTGGCAGCGCAACTGGCAGCGTTCGACGACGAGCTGGTGTGCGGCCCGCAGGTCACCGAAGCGCTCCGGTACATCAAACGTCCGCCGCTGCCGATGTCACAGCGATTCGGCTACCGGGTGTTGTTCGCAGGGGCCGTGGCCACACTCGAACCCCGCCACCGGGACCTGTTAGGGCTCCGTGTTCCGTCGCTGGGGCCCATTCCGCTGCCGGTGCGCACCGCGACGCGCCTGGTCATGTTCATCGTCCGTCTCGGCCTCGGCCCCGAGGGCCCGAGCGAGGCGGCCGCGCTCCGCCGGCTCGCCCGGCTGCGGGGCACTGACGCTGAAGCGAATCCACCCCAGCCCGGGATGTGAGGTCCCGCCAACGTCACAGCTGCCCGCCGGGACGGGATTTCGCTGCGCCTGACCTCTCATCCTCAGCGAAACGGGCTGGTGGGTGGTCGTTTGAGCCGGTCCTGCGGGAAGTGTCGCGGGACCGGGATCCGATACACGGAAAAAAGGAAAAGCGGCCCTGACAGGCGTAATACCTTGTCTGAGCCGCTTTCCAATGTGCGGAGGATGGGGGATTTGAACCCCCGAGGGCGTTAACCCAACACGCGTTCCAGGCGTGCGCCATAGGCCGCTAGGCGAATCCTCCTAGTTTGGAGCAGATACCAGAATACCCACTAGCGAACGATCTAACGAATCGCCGCCGTGTGACCTTGTCGGGCAGCTCTGGGATCACACCCGGTTCAGCGGACAATCAGCCAGCGTTCGGCCCGCCCCGCGGCACGGCGACCGACGATTCTGCCGGTTCGAATCCGGCCCCGAGATTCCTGTAGACTCGTTTCCGGCCCCTCATGTGGTGTCACCCTGTGAACTCCCCCAGGACCGGAAGGTAGCAAGGGTAAGCGGGCTCTGGCAGGTGCATGGGGGGTCTTCTCATCCCCTGATGCTGCAGGAGCACCGATGAACAGCCCCGGCGCTGGCCGCTTCGCCCCCAGCCCCTCCGGCGAGCTACATCTGGGGAACCTCCGCACCGCGATCTTCGCCTGGCTGTTTGCACGCAGCACCTCCCGGACCTTCCTGCTACGGATCGAAGACCTGGACCGGGCCCGCGCCGGAGCCGAGGCCGCGCAGCTCGCCGAGCTCACCGCCGTCGGGCTCGATTGGGATGCGGCACCGGTCCGTCAGAGTGACCGGCTCCCCCTCTACCAGGCCGCTGTCGGGTCCTTGCGGAAAGCTGACCTGCTTTACGAGTGCTACTGCACCCGCCGTGACATTGCCGAGGCCGCCACCGCCCCCCATTCGCTACCCGGGTCCTACCCGG
>NZ_ASZW01000097.1:14206-16301 GCF_000468215.1 Arthrobacter sp. CAL618
CCTGCCGGACCCTGCCGGCGTCGGCTCGTAACCGCCAGCATGGCCGACCCCCTGCTCTGCGGCTGCGATCCGAGGTGACCGACTGGACGGTCCAGGATGAGTTGCACGGCAGCTACACCGGACCGGTGGATGACCTGGTCATTGTCCGCAGTGACGCTGTTCCCGCGTACAATCTTGCGGTGGTGGTCGACGACGCCGCGCAGGGAATCGACCAGGTGGTCCGCGGCGATGACCTGCTCAGCTCCGCCCCCCGGCAGGCTTATTTGGCCAGCCTGCTGGGGATCGCCCCGCCCCAGTACGCGCATGTCCCACTCGCGTTGAACCGGGAAGGGCAGCGCCTCGCCAAGCGTGACGGCGCCGTCACCCTCGAATCGCTCGCCGATAAGGGCTGGACCGCCAGCTCGGTGAGGGACCTGATCCTTCGGTCGGCGGGGCTCCCGGCGGGTACGCTGGCAGGAGCGCTCGAGGCGTTTCACCCGGCAGGAGTGCCGCGTGAAGCCTGGATAGTTGAGCCCGGCGAGCTGTCCTGATTCCGCCACCGCAATACGTCACCACCAACCGATAGGGTTCTTTTGTGAGCACAGCCCTTTACCGCCGATACCGTCCCGAAGCCTTCGCGGACGTCATTGGCCAGGAGCACGTCACCGAGCCCCTCATGGCTGCCATTGAGAAGGGCCGGGTCAACCACGCCTACCTGTTCTCCGGTCCGCGCGGTTGTGGAAAAACAACATCGGCACGCATCCTGGCGCGCTGCCTGAACTGTGCCCAGGGCCCCACCCCGGTCCCCTGCGGGGTCTGCGATAGCTGTGTTGAGCTCGCCCGCGGCGGCTCCGGCAGCCTTGACGTGATTGAAATCGACGCTGCGAGCCACGGCGGCGTCGACGACGCCCGTGATCTCCGGGAGCGCGCCACCTTCGCACCGGTCCGCGACCGGTACAAAATCTTCATCATCGATGAGGCCCATATGGTCACGTCGGCGGGCTTCAACGCCCTCCTGAAGATCGTCGAAGAACCCCCGGAACACATCAAGTTCATCTTTGCCACCACCGAACCTGACAAAGTGATCGGTACCATCCGGTCCCGCACCCACCACTACCCGTTCCGGTTGGTGCCGCCCGAGCCGCTGATGGCCTACCTTGATCTGCTCTGCCAACAGGAGGGCATCCCCGTGGCCCCAGGGGTGCTGTCCCTCGTGATCCGGGCCGGCGGCGGGTCCGTGCGTGACTCACTGTCCGTACTCGACCAGCTCATGGCCGGCGCCGGTCCGGACGGTCTCGACTATGAGCTTGCCGTGTCCCTCCTCGGTTACACGCATGCGTCCCTGCTTGACGACGTCGTCGACGCCTTCGCCGCGGGCGACGCTGGCACGGTGTTCAGCGCCGTCGACCGGGTGATCCAGACTGGGCATGACCCACGCAGGTTCGTTGAGGACCTATTGGAGCGGTTCCGCGACTTGATTATCGTGAACGCGGTTCCCGACAGTGCGGCGGCGATCCTCCGGGGCACCCCCGACGACCAGCTGAACCGGATGCGCACCCAAGCCAACCAGCTGGGCCGCGGCGAACTCTCCCGCGCCGCGGACATCACCAACACGGCTCTGACCGAGATGACCGGTGCCACGTCACCGCGTCTTCACCTTGAGCTGATCTGCGCGCGGATCCTGCTGCCCGCCGCCGATGAGACCGAGCGGGGAACCCTGGCCCGCGTTGACCGGATCGAACGCCGCCTGCAGTACGCCGGGTCCGACGCCGGGTCCGATGCCGCGCCCAGCCAACCGACAGCCCCTGCTGCCACCGCCCAGGACCACGCTCCCGCGATCCCGGCAGGCCGCTCCCAGGGCGTTGCCCCCTCGGCGGGCTCCGACCCGGATGGGAAGACGGCCAGTACTGCGACGTGGCCCGAGGAGACTGCTCCCGCAGAGAAGCCAACGACACCGTCAGTCACCCCGGCTGGCGTAGCCCCGAGCAGCCCAGCGCCGACCGCATCAGGGCCGGCCACACCAGGCCCGGCCACATCAGCTCCGAACACTGCAGGTTCAGCTGCAGGGCAGAATGCTGCGGGCCAGAATGCTTCAGGTCCGGCTGCGGGCCCGTCG
>NZ_ASZW01000098.1:0-11477 GCF_000468215.1 Arthrobacter sp. CAL618
CCCGCCACGGCGGCAGCTTCGGGAGCTTCGGCGCCGTCACCATCCTCTGCGCCGCCCAGCTCGCCGCCACCTGCGGCCCCCTCCCGGGCCGCGGAACCGTCAGTCGGGGCCCCGCCGGCCCGCTGGAATACCGGCCCCAGCACCAGCGCAGGCCAGAGCGGTCCCGCCCCGCAGTCCCCCGTTACACCCGCCGCCACACCCAGCCGCCCCCAGCGAAGCAGGGTGGCAACTTCGGAACCGGACGACTCGTGGGCCTCCGTGGAGCCGCCCTCCGACGAATACGATCTGGGCCCGGAAAGCAATGCCTGGCAAACAGCCCAACCCGCAGCCCCCGACGACTCTGGGCAGACCCTGTCCACCCGCCGTCCGCCGCAGACCGCCCCAGGTCAGAACTCAACACCGGCGCAGCCCGACGCGCCGGTTCGGGAAAAAGCCCAGGAACGGCCGACGGCAGACCCGGTGGGCACATCGCAGCAACAGCCCCCGCGGGCTCCTGCGGTTGACCAGCCCCCACCGGCGGTCGCCGGCCAGCCAGCCAAACCGCTCAGCAGGTATCAGCGGCTCCTTGACGAAGCGGAGCGGAAGCGGCTGGAAGAGGAAGCGGCCAATCCCCCCGAAGGCGCCGTAGACTTGACCTACGTTGAGGACGAGCCGAGCGCCGACGATGAAACCATCGAAGAGTCCGGGCTGGTTGGACGCTCAGCGATCGAACGCATCCTGAACGGCAAACTGATTGAGGAACGCGGCGTCGACAGCCCCTAGCGTTCCGTTCCAGTGAAATAGCAACCAGAAGAAGGTCCAGTGTACGAAGGCGCAGTCCAGGAGCTCATCGACGAACTGGGCAGGCTTCCGGGGGTTGGACCCAAGTCGGCCCAGCGGCTGGCCTTCTACATCCTGGAGGGCGACGGCGAGGACATCAAGCGCCTGGTGAATGCCATCGTCACGGTGAAGGAACGGGTCAAATTCTGCACGGTGTGCGGCAATGTGGCTGAGCAGGAAACCTGCGGGATCTGCCGCGATCCGCGCCGCGACCCGACAGCGATTTGTGTGGTGGAAGAGTCAAAGGACGTCATCGCCGTCGAACGGACCCGATCGTTCAGGGGGCGCTACCATGTGCTCGGCGGCGCCATCAACCCGATTGCTGGTATCGGCCCGGACCAGCTCCGGATCCGTGAGCTCCTCAGTAGACTCTCCGACGACAAGATCGAGGAGATCATCATCGCCACCGACCCGAACCTCGAAGGGGAAGCGACCGCCACTTACCTGGCCCGGATGCTCAAGACCATCGGGATCAAGGTGACACGCCTGGCCTCAGGACTGCCGGTGGGAGGCGACCTCGAATATGCCGACGAAGTGACCCTCGGCCGCGCCTTCGAAGGACGCCGCACCGTTTCCTAGCCTGTCCCCCGGCTGGGATCAGGCGATCCGGGTCCCCTGCGCGAGCCGCCGGGCCGGGGTCACCAGCTTTCGCTGCCCGAGCCATAGCAGCCCGCCGGCGAGCGCCGACTGCAGCACCAGCCCGAGGGGCCAGATCGGGAACCGGTCTTCGGGGAGGTCCCGCCCGTAGCCCTGGACCTCATCACAGGTTATGTCGTAGTCGGGTCCGGCCTGCAGGTAGCGGACACCTTCGCTGATGCTCTCCATGATACCGGGCTGCCGGTAGACATCGGCGTTAGTCGGCTCCGACATCTGGCCGACGTCGAACCCGCGACCGTAGGGCACCGCATCCGCCACAATGACAAAGGGGTTGGCTGCTAGTAACCAGGCCGTCCGTTCGGTGTGGTGCACGGTCTGGATCTGGGTCTGGGTGACGCATTCCAGCTGGTCTTCCGGCGGCGGCGTTACCGAAAAATCAGTGTCCGCCGGATATTCCAGGTACGAGTAGGTCACCTCCGCGTTCTCCTCCTCGATCAGCGCATAGCTCAGGCCGAAAGTGATCAGGGTGCCGATACCCAGCAGGGCCACCACCATATAGGTGGTGACGATGGAGAAGAGCGGCCGGTTGGCCAGCGCCGAAATGCCGATCCCGATCGCTGACACGATACCCAGTTCCACACTGAGCATCAGCAGCGAGACGAAAGCCTCCGCGGGGTTCACTCCGCCGAGAGCGAGCGCCCAGAAAATGAACGGGGTACTGACCAGAAGGAAGGCGAGCGAGGCAACCCAGGAGGCGAGCCACTTGCCCCACAGGATTTGCCCAGGGGTGAGCAGGGTGATCTGCAGGATGGCGAGCGTCCCGGCCGCTCGATCTCCGTTCACGGCATTGGCTGAAAGTCCCGGCGCCACCAGAAGCCCAAAAAAGAGGACGAAGCCCACCACCAGGTCGAAAAGGATGGCCCCCGATCCGAACGTTGCAGCAGTGGTCACCGATGCCAGCAAAAACACCAGGCCGATGACAACGAACCATACGAGGAGCATGATGTACCAGGCCCGGGCACGGAGCCGCTGCCGCATTTCGAGGCCGAACACGGCTTTGACGCCGCCCCAGTACGTCAGGGCCAGGTCAGGGGAAGCGCCGGTCGAGCCCGGCTGCTCTGCGATTGAAACGCTCATTGTCTGTCCGTATCGAGGCTCATGTAGGTTTCTTCGAGGGCTCCACCCGCCGGGGCGAAAGCGGTTATCGCGACGTCGGCCATGACCAGGGTGCGTAGCAGCCACGCCGCCTCGTCTGCACTGCTAACCAGCACCTGGTATTCGGCGCGGCGGGAATCGCCACGCACCTCGAACTCAACGCCATGGCTGGTGAGGGCAGCCGCCAGCGGCTGCATGGGTTCCGCCTGAATGTAGTAGCGGCGGATCTGGGTGCCTGCCTCATCAAGCGTCTGATTCTTGACCGACTCACCACGATTGATGAACACCGCGCGGTCCGCGATTTCGTCGAGTTCAGACAGCACGTGGCTCGACACCACAACGGTCTTCCCCTGGTCTGCCAGAGACCGCAGGGTGGCGCGAAGTTCCACCCGGGAGCCCGGGTCCAACCCCGATGCCGGCTCGTCGAGGAGGAGAACCGCCGGGTCGTGGATCAGCGCCCGCGCCAGGCTCAGTCGCTGCTGCTGCCCCCGGGACAGCACCCGTGCTGGCTGGTCCGCGAATTCCTCGAGGCGTACGGCGGCGAGCATCTCCGCAGCCCGTGACCGGCGTTGCCCAACCGGCATTCCATAGAGCGAGCCCATGACGGTGAGGATCTCGGTAGCGGTCAACGATTCCCACACCCCCAGGGTGTCAGGCATCCACCCCACCCGGCGTCGCACCGCCGCGGCGTCCTGCATCGGGTCTACCCCGCCAACCGTGAGCGTCCCACTGTCGGGCGCGAGGAGCGAGGCAAGGATCAGCAGCAAAGTGGTCTTGCCTGAGCCGTTAGGCCCAATCAGCGCTGTCACCTCGCCGGGCGGCGCCGCAAAGTCGATGTGCCTGATAGCCGCAACGGAGCCAAAACTCCGCGCAATCCCTCTGGCAACGATTCCCCCATACTCGTTGTTCATAAGGTGAACCCTATGCGACTTGCGTCACCTCCAGGGGATATGGACGGAACAATCGGACGCGCAATTGGCTGCCACAAAAGGCACAGGGCTAAACTTGGACCGTCAACCGAGGCGCCGTAGTCGTCGCACGGCAACACCTACCAACATTCGTCAGCGAGCGTGCGCATGAGCCTGATCGTCCAAAAATTCGGTGGTTCCTCAGTGGGGGACGCCGCCGGGATCAAACGTGTCGCGCAGCGGATCGTTCAGACGCAGCGCGCCGGGCACCAGGTGGTAGTGGTGGTATCGGCGATGGGCGACAGCACCGATGAGCTCCTGGACCTCGCCGCGCAGGTCTCGAACGACGTCGTCGCCGCCCCCCGCGAGATGGATATGCTCCTGAGCGCTGGTGAACGCATCTCAATGGCGCTCCTGGCGATGGGCATCCAGGGTCTCGGCTCCTCGGCTCAGTCATTCACCGGCAGCCAGGCCGGCATGATCACTGACGCCATCCACGGCCGTGCCCGCATCATCTCGGTGTCCCCGCATCGAATCAAGACCGTGATTGACCGCGGCGACGTCGCGATTGTCGCCGGGTTTCAGGGTATGAGCCGGGAAAGCAATGACATCACCACCCTCGGTCGTGGCGGGTCGGATACGACGGCGGTGGCGCTCGCCGCTGCGCTGAATGCTGACGTGTGCGAAATTTACACCGACGTGGACGGCATCTATACGGCTGATCCCCGGGTGGTGCCCAGCGCCCGGAAGATCGACGAGATTTCGAGTGAGGAAATGTTGGAGATGGCGGCCTCGGGCGCGAAAATCCTGCATCTGCGGAGCGTCGAGTACGCGCGACGGTTCGGGGTCCGGCTGCACGTCCGCTCCTCGTTCAGCGAGCAGGAAGGGACCTGGGTGCTACCCAGCCCCGATGACCAAATCAAAATTCAAGAGGGAGATCCCATGGAACAGCCCATTATCTCGGGCGTCGCCCACGACCGTTCGGAGGCGAAGGTCACGGTGGTGGGCGTACCGGACATTCCCGGCAAGGCCGCCGAAATCTTTGGCATCGTCGCGGGGGCGCACTCCAACATCGACATGATTGTGCAGAACGTCTCCACCCACGGTTCGGGCCGCACAGACATTTCCTTCACCCTGCCGATTGTCGAGGGCTCTGAGGCGCTCGCCGCGCTGAAAAGCGCCCAGGAGCATGTGGGCTATGAAAGCGTCGACTACAACGAAAAGATCGGCAAGCTATCGCTGATCGGCGCAGGCATGAGGTCAAACCCGGGCGTGTCCTACCGGTTCTTCAAGGCGCTTTCCGACGCCGGAGTGAACATCGACATGATTTCCACCTCCGAGATCCGCATTTCGGTGGTGACGGACGCGGACCTGCTGGACCGCGCCGTCCGCGCTGTGCACGCGGCGTTTGATCTGGACGGCGAAACGGTCGCTACGGTTCACGCAGGTACCGGCCGCTAACCCTCGGTGTGAAGGGGTTTCTTGCCTGACCAGTCGGCATACTTCATCGGAGGTTCGGGTGGCGGGGCCGGCGGGTGCTCCTTACGCACGGCGTAGTGGTGGCCCTCCGAATCTTCCTCCACCTCGAACCCGGCGAGGTCCGCCTCGGAGGCCTGCTCGAACTCGTCATGCCGGTGAACCACCGGGAGGGTGGGATCGCCCCGCTCGGCCGGACCCAGGAACACTTTGGCCGGGTTCTTCAGCCATTTTCGAGGGGAATTCCTGCTGGACTCGCTCATTCGAACCGCCTTCTTTCCTCGCGATACGCCGTTGGCCAATTTTACCGCCAAAGCACCGAAAAGGCGCCACATTCCCGGGGCCTTCCTTCCGTTCCTGAGCCGTGTCCAGCACAATCGAGACACAGCCCACCGGACCGACCCTAAGGAACCCGCGATGCGGAACTCGGCAGCAGCAATCTGGCAAACGGTGCACGCCGAACGACGGCATCTGGCCGCAGATTTGTCCGATCTGAGCGAATCACAGTGGACAGTTCCATCGCTCTGCCCGGGCTGGACAATCCACGATGTCCTCGCCCACCTGGTGGACACCGCCCGGACCAGCAGGGTCTCCTTTATCCGCGACCTGTTAGCGGCGCGAATGAATTTTGACCGCGCGAACGAGGTTGGTGTGGCTCGCACCCGGCGGGATGACCCGCGGGATACGCTCGCCGCGTTCATGGACACGGCGCATCTGACTCGGACGCCTCCGGCCAACCCCGCAACCCGATTGGTCGAGGCAATCGTGCACGGCGAAGATATTCGCCGCCCCCTGGGTCTTACTGGGAGCTACCCACACCGAGCGGTGATTCAGGCCCTCGCCTACCAGCTACAAACCCGTGTCTCCTACGGGGGCGGTCGTGAGCGGGCCGCTGGGCTGCGGCTGATTGATCGCGGGACCGGAACATCGTGGGGGTTGGGCGACGACGTCGAAGGGGATCCCCTCGATCTGTTGGTGGCGGTCTCCGGAAGGCCGGTCGGCCCGGAGACCCTGGCCGGCCGCGGCGCGCACCGCCTGACCGGCGCCGCGTAGCCCTAACTTTTCGGCACGATGTAGGTGCTGCCGTCGGGCCGCTTCACGGTCTCCCACTGTGACGCGTCTGCTTCGCGCTCCTTCAGGGACGCCTGACTCTCACTGGTCATCGGGTGGTCCAGGGAACTGCTTTGCGCCGGCCCGAACACCGCTCGCGCACGTCCGGTCGCCTTCATGAACCGGTGCACAAAACTGGGCTTGCTAGCCATGCTGTTCCTTCCGCGGGTCCTGCTTGACCGAGTGTCTTCTCTCATTATCCTCCTGCGCTGAGAGGCCCCACGCTTCGACCGGAGTACGGGCCCGGTGAGACACTTGTTGGGTGAGTAGTTCAACAATCAATGCGCCGACGCCGGCCCGCCCGGGCACCCTCACGGTGCTCCAGCGGGACGAGTGGATTGCCGCAGCCGAAACTCATCGGGCGAGAGTGGAACCGTTCGCGCAGCCCTACCTGAACCGTCGCGCGGCTGGGAAAAAGCATCCGGTCGAGGATTTCCTGTTCACCTACTACACCCAGAAACCAGGCCCACTGGCGCGGTGGCACCCGGGCGCCGGCGTCGTGCTCGTCGGTCCCGAGGCCGCCGAGCGGGCAAACTGGAAACACTATCGGCTGCTCACCGGAGCAGAGCGCTCGGTGCTGGCGCTGGCCGGCGAGGACGTCGCCGTCACCGCGGACGTCGACGGCTTTCGACAGGACCGGGCGGAAGCACTGGATTTCGCAGCCATCATTGTTCGCCGCACGCAAGCCCGGCGGGCGCAACTCGGCTGTTTCGGGTTGCATGAGTGGGCCATGGCGTACCGGTCCCAGGTCAACGGCGTGCGGCATGAGTATCTTGAACTCCGGCTCGGGGCTGAAGGAACCGATCAGTTGGTGGAGGACAGCCGGATCAGCTGCACCCACTTTGACGCGTTCCGCTTCTATACGCCGCAGGCTGCGCCGCTGAACACGCTGCAGCCCACCAGGGAAACACAACGCGACCTTGAACAGCCGGGTTGCCTGCACGCCAACATGGACCTCTACAAGTGGGCCTACAAGCTCAGCCCCTTACTGCCGAGCGATCTGGTGATGGACTGTTTTGAGCTTGCCTGGCGGATCCGCGCAATGGATATGCAGGCTTCGCCCTATGACCTCAGCGCGTGGGGCTACCCGCCGATCCGCATTGAAACGCCTGAGGGCCGCGCCGAATATGCCCGCCTGCAGCGTGGGTTCTCCGAGGAGTCGCAGCAGCTTCGGCAACGATTGGGTACCGCTTTGGGGAAACTGGAACCCGCGGGCACCGAGCAGGCGTTGGATCAGTGAACCCCCGGCGCCCAGCAGAAACGTCCTATCACGGCAAGTGAAGGAGCCCCCATGATCCGCGAACACCAACCCCGACACCAGCTGTCGCGGGTGAATCTTCTCCTCGGTGCAGGCGTACTGCTCCTGGCTCTTGCGGGATGCGGTGCCGAAAGCAGCGGCCCGGCGACTGGGTCCACCAGCACCGCACCGACCCCAGACGCTACGACGGGCACGCCCGAAGCGTCAGCATCCCCCGGAGACGAGGCCACCGCCGATTCCCAGCTCACAGTGATCGTGTCAGCCGGCGACGACGTCGAACCGGTCACCTACGAGTTGGCCTGTGCCGCCGGAGCCCCGGTCGGCGAGTCGGCGTTACCGGATCCAGCGGCGGCCTGCGCGGTGCTGGCGGCGCACGGCGACCTGATCAAGACGGAGCCGGACCCCGACGCCATGTGCACGATGCAGTACGGAGGACCGGAAATCGCCGTCGTGACCGGCACCCTCGACGGCGAACAGATCGACGCGTCCTTCTCCCGTGAGAACGGTTGTGAGATCGACAGGTGGAGCCTGTTCGAACCGCTGCTCGGGACCCCTGGCGGCACCGGCGCCCTGTGACCACCGCCGGCGTTTCGTAAGCTGCGCAGATAAAATCACAGCTGGTAGGCGATCCCCGTTAGACTGGTAGGGCAAGCTCGCGGAGCGCTGGATTCACCACATTCCTCAGCGTGAGACGGCACCTCCGAAGCCACTGCATTTAACGCACCTTGAGCCCAGGAGTTACCGGATGCCCCGGATAGTTGTCGACGTCATGCCCAAACCCGAGATCCTTGACCCACAGGGCAAAGCCATTGCCGGCGCACTGCCCCGGCTGGGCTTTACCGGGTTCTCAGGGGTCCGCCAGGGAAAGCGCTTTGAACTCACTGTCGACGGCGAGGTGACCGAAGAGTTGCTGGAACAGGCGCGGACCGCGGCCGCCACCTTGCTGTCCAACCCGGTCATCGAGGATGTCACCCGCGTTGAGGTGCTCCCCGAGGGATCCGCCGAGGGCGAGCAGTGACCCTGGAAGCCGACACCCTCAACTCGACGCTCGACTCAGTCCGGGTCGGCATAGTCACCTTCCCCGGCTCCCTTGACGACCGCGACGCTGCGCGGGCGGTTCGCCTCGCCGGCGGCACCGCAGTCCCGCTGTGGCACGGTGACCACGACCTGCAAAGCGTTGACGCGGTCGTCGTTCCGGGCGGTTTCTCTTACGGCGACTACCTGCGCGCCGGTGCCATCTCCCGGTTCGCTCCGCTGATGGAACAGATCACCGCCGCAGCATCGGGTGGCGAGAACGCGCTGCCGGTGCTGGGAATCTGCAACGGCTTCCAGGTCCTGACCGAGGCCCACCTGTTGCCCGGGTCGATGATCAAGAACAACCACCTCCATTTCCTGTGCCAGGACCAACGGTTGCGGGTGGAGAATGCTGACACCGCGTGGACCGCTTCCTACGCTGCGGGCGACGAGATCGTGGTTCCGTTGAAGAATCAGGACGGACAGTTCGTTGCTGACGAACGCACCCTCGACGAGCTGGAGGGTGAGGGTCGGGTCGTCTTCCGCTACGTCGGCGGCAACCCCAACGGGTCCCGCCGGGACATTGCCGGCATCTCCAACGCTGCCGGGAATGTTGTGGGCCTGATGCCACACCCTGAACACGCAGTCGAAGCCGGGTTTGGCCCCGATTCGTCGGCCGTCGGACAGGTCGGTGTCCGCGGTGGCACCGACGGACTGGGAATATTCACCTCTGTACTGAAGAAACTGGTTAAGTAAGTGACCCTCAATAGCTCCGCCGCGCCCGCCGAGGCCCGCAAGTTCAACATCGACACCGTGGCCCACGCCCTAGAGACTCCCGACGTCGAACTCCCCTGGGCCGCGCTCGGCCTGAAAGAAAACGAATTCGACCGGGTAGTCGAAATCCTCGGCCGCCGCCCCACCGCCGCCGAGCTGGCCATGTACTCGGTGATGTGGAGTGAACACTGCTCCTACAAGTCCTCGAAGGTGCACCTGGCGCAGTTTGGGGACAAGGTCACCGACGCCATGAAGGAACACCTCCTGGTGGGCATCGGCGAGAACGCCGGCGTCGTCGACATCGGCGATGGCTGGGCTGTCACCTTCAAGGTCGAGTCCCACAACCACCCCTCCTTCGTCGAGCCCTACCAGGGCGCAGCGACCGGCGTCGGCGGTATTGTGCGCGACATCATTTCGATGGGCGCACGCCCGGTCGCGATCATGGACCCGCTGCGGTTCGGTGCGATCGACCACCCGGACACCCCCCGCCTGGTGCACGGCATTGTGTCCGGCATCGGCGGGTACGGCAACTCCCTCGGCCTGCCCAACATCGGCGGCGAAGTGGTATTCGACTCGGTCTACCAGGGCAATCCGCTGGTCAACGCACTCGCCGTCGGCGTCCTGCGGCACGAGGACATCCGTCTGGCCAACGCTTCGGGCGTGGGCAACAAGGTGGTCCTGTTTGGTGCCCGCACCGGCGGCGACGGCATCGGCGGCGCCTCGGTGCTGGCCTCCGAGTCCTTCGACGCTGACAAGCCCTCCAAGCGCCCCGCCGTGCAGGTGGGAGACCCGTTCGCCGAGAAGGTCCTCATCGAGTGCTGCCTTGAGCTGTTCAAGGCTTCGGTGGTGGAAGGCATCCAGGACCTTGGCGCCGCCGGGATCTCCTGCGCCACCTCCGAACTGGCCTCCAACGGCGACGGCGGCATGCACGTCGAGCTGACCGATGTGCTGTTGCGCGATCCTTCCCTGACACCGGGCGAGATCCTGATGTCCGAGTCGCAGGAACGCATGATGGCCGTGGTCACCCCGGCCAACGCCGCGGCGTTCGAGGCCATCATGGACAAGTGGAACGTTGAGTACTCGTGGCTCGGTGAGGTCACCGACACCGGCCGGCTCATCATTGAATGGGACGGCGAAAAGATTGTCGACGTCGACCCGCGGACCGTCGCCCACGACGGCCCCGTCTACCACCGGCCCTTCCACCGCCCCACCTGGCTCGACGCGCTACAGCAGAACACGTTCGACGGCGACCGGCCAGCTGACGGCGGCACCCTGCGCGCCGCAGTGCTGGAGTTGATGGCTTCGCCGAACATGTGTTCCAAGGACTGGATCACCAACCAGTACGACAGGTTTGTGCAGGGCAACACAGCCCTCGCCATGCCCGACGACGCGGGCGTGGTCCGGGTGGACGAAGAGAGCGGCCTCGGCGTCGCCATCTCCACCGACGCAAACGGCCGCTACTCCTACCTCAACCCCTACGAGGGTGCCCGCCTGGCCCTCGCCGAGGCTTACCGGAACGTCGCCACCACCGGCGCCAAGCCGCTGGCGGTCACCGATTGCCTGAACTTCGGCTCCCCTGAGGACCCCGAGGTGATGTGGCAGTTCGCCGAAACCGTGCGCGGCCTCGCCGATGCCTGCCAGGAGCTCGGCGTCCCGGTCACCGGCGGCAACGTGTCCCTCTACAACCAGACCGGCGGCGTCCCGATTCACCCGACCCCGGTGGTCGGCGTTCTCGGCGTGTTTGACGACGTCGCCCGCCGCACCCCCTCGGGCTGGCGCGACGACGGGCAGGCCATCTACCTGCTCGGCACCACCCGGGACGAGCTGGACGGCTCGGAGTGGGCGAATCTTCGCGGCCATCTGGGCGGGCAACCTCCGGTCGCCGACCTGACGGCCGAGAAGACCCTCGCCGCCATCCTGATCAACGCTTCCCGTGACGGCATGATCGACGCCGCCCATGATCTCTCCGAGGGCGGTCTCGCCGCAGCGCTGTCAGAGGCGGCATTGCGCTTCGGGGTGGGCGCACGGATCGGAATCGACGAGCTCTGCGAGCGCGACGGCATTGACCCGTTCACTGCGCTGTTCTCCGAGTCCCAGGGCCGCGCCGTCGTCAGCGTGGCCCGCTCCGAAGAGGTGCGGTTCAACGACATGTGCACGGCACGCAACTACCCGCACCTGCGGATTGGTGTGGTCGACGCGGAGAACGGAGCCCTCGACGTGCAGGGCCACTTCACCCTGCCACTCGACGAACTGCGGACCGCCCACGAGGCCACCCTGCCGAACCACTTCGCCTGACCGTCCACCGCGCCCGATCCCGGCAGTCGCCCCACAAAACGGCGAACGCCCCCGATATTTCAGGGGCGTCC
>NZ_ASZW01000098.1:11485-24425 GCF_000468215.1 Arthrobacter sp. CAL618
ATCTGGGGCGTTTGCAGGGATCGGGGGCGCTAGCGGATTCGGGGCGCTAGCGGATTTGGACGCCAGCGATTCGGGGGCCCGGAAGCTAGCTGGCCAGCCGCTGCGCGGTGGAAAGGTACCGGCGGGTAACGAACTCCTGAGATAACCGGGCGACCGGTGCGCCCAGTTTGAAAAACCAGTTGGCGTGCTGGCTGAAGGCGAACACCTCGAAGTAGACGGCACCGTCCGGATCGAGGATAGCCATAAACGCTTCCTCACCCCGTTCCGGGTGGCCCGGCAGCGTACCGTACCCAAAACCGGCACGCTGGGCCCCGCCGTCGTCCTCGACCGGTTCCTCGGTCCACACCACCCGGCACGGTGCTGGCAGCCGCAGCGGGCCGACGCCGAAGGCGGGAACCACGTCCCGGCCAACCGCAGCCCGTCCCTGGCCCGGCGGAACCCTCAACCCGGCGCCCCGATGCAGCTGCCAGGACAGAATCCCATCAGCGAGCCGGGCGTAGGCCGCATACCCGGTTCCGACCCGGACCCGCCGGTCCACCACCCGGTACCCGGGCGGGGATTCGTTCCGCTGGCTCAGCCCGAGCGGCTCATACGTGAAATCAGGTTTTACCATCTGCTGCCAATCTGCTCCAGCCGAGCGTTTCGCGATCCCGTGCCGGCAAGGAGGCCACCACCAGATCGTAGGAATCCTCAATCATGTCGCGGATCATCGCATCCGGAAGGTTCCCGGTGCATGAAACCCCGTTCCAGTGGGTCTTATTGAGGTGGTAGGCCCCAACAATCTCCGGGTGCGCGGCCCTCAGCTGTTCGGCAAGCTGCGGCTCGCATTTCAGGCTGACCGACAAGTTGGGAGCGGAGAGGTCGGACAAGGCAAACATCTTTGCAGCACCGCCCGCCGCCCTCACTTTGAACACCGACGCTGCGGGCCCGAAGGGAAAGTCCTCGAAGGCACCCGGCAGTGCCAGGCAAAACTCCCGCAGAACAACTGGATCCATGGGCCGAGCTTACTGCCAAAGGATGGCAGGATAGGAGAAAACCAACCGCAGGAGCGCACCATGGGCGAGGCAAAACGCCAGGCTGATAAGGCAGTGGACACGGCCGAGGACGTATCGGATTCCAAGGCCTTCGAGATCGCGGCACGCGCCGGCTACATCGCTGCCGGCCTGTTGCACCTTCTGATCGGCGTCATTGCCCTCCGGGTGGCCCTGGGAGGATCCGGCAGTGCCGACCAAAGCGGTGCGATCAGCGCGCTCGGCGACGGCCCCGGCGGCGCCATGCTCCTCTGGGCTTGCGCCATCGGATCGATTGCGCTTGCCCTCTTTATGCTCAGCGAAGTCTTCTTCGGGGCCCGCGGCATGAAGGACTCCGACAAGCTCAAATTCCGCGCGAAGAACGGCGCCAAGGCGATCACCTACGGTGTCATCGGCGGAACGTTCGCCACCTATGCGTCGGGCGGCAGCAGCGACAGCAGCGAAAGCACCCAGAATCTGAGCGCCTCCCTCATGTCCAACCCGGCGGGTTCGGTCCTGCTGATGGCGGTCGGGGCGGGTGTGATGGTGGTTGGCGGGTACTTCGTCTACAGCGGGGCCACCAGACACTTCACCAAGAACCTGTCCGGGTTGCCCGGCCACGGCGCCAGGACCGCGGTCATCCGGCTCGGCATGGTCGGTTACATCGCCAAGGGAGTGGCGCTGCTGGTGTTGGGCCTGCTGTTCATCGTGGCAACGGTCAAGAACAACCCGGAAGAATCCACCGGCCTGGACGGGGCCTTGAAGTCCCTGCAGGATCAGCCGTACGGCGCCTGGATTCTGGGGGTCGTCGCCGTTGGTCTGATCGCCTACGGTGTGTTCATGGTGATCCGGTCCCGCTACCAGAAGATGTAGTCTGCCGCCGTCGTCAGCGGGCGAGGCGTGGCGCTTCGATGGCCGGGCAGGTGTTCATGACGACGTCGAGCCCCGCCGCCCGCGCGCGGTCAGCGGCCGCCTCGTCGATGACCCCTAGCTGGAGCCAGACCGCTTTCGCGCCCACCTCGATGGCCTGATCCACCACCGCTCCCACCTTTGAGGAGTTCACAAAGCAGTCGACGACGTCGATGGTCCCGGGGATATCCGCCAGTCGCCGATAGCCGGTGCGCCCATGGACGTCGTCGCCCTTGAGACTGACGGGGATCACCTCCATCCCCAGGTGGTCGATCAGGAACCGTGAGACTCCGAGCGCCGCGCGCCGGGGGTTGTTGGAGAGTCCGACCACCGCCCAGCGGGCGGGAGTTGTGAGGAGCGTGCGGATCACTTCAGGATCGTTGCTGTGTGCCATGGTGGTGTGCCCTTTCGCTGTAATCGGTCGGATTGTTACGCCAACACTTGCGGAGAACCCGTGCACAGGAGTTTAGTAGTGCTTGACCATCCCGAGCGGCCGAGAGACCTGGATCGATGAAGCCGCAGCAACCCTGGCCATCCGGCTGACCATCTGCAGCACGTAAGTGCAGCGGCCAACCGGTGACAGTAGGGTGCTACCGCCAGGACCGATGGAGTTAATCCTATGACCGTTCTGGCATCACCACAGTCAACCACTGCGCCCTCCAAACAGGCACTCAACGTCACCTTCGCCGGCCTCGGCCGAAGCTTCGGTGCCGCCTCCGATCGGCGGACCGTCCTGCGGGACATCAACTTCGAAGTGCACGCCGGCGAGGTCCTCGCCATCCTCGGCCCGAGCGGCTGCGGCAAATCCACCCTGTTGCGGGCTGCCGCCGGGTTGGACTCCCTCAACGCCGGGTCCGTCCTGATTGACGGCACCGAGGTACACGGCATCGACGAACGATGCGCCGTCGCCTTTCAGGAACCCCGACTGCTGCCCTGGCACACCCTGCAGGCCAACGTCGCCATTGGTCTGCCCAAGGCGTCGAGTGCCAGCGTGGGTAAAGCCAAAGTAGCCGAGCTGCTGCAACTGGTCGAGCTTGCTTCGTTCGCCAAGCACCGTCCGCGGGAAGTCTCCGGCGGAATGGCACAGCGAGCCTCATTGGCACGTGCCCTGGCCCGCAACCCCGGCGTCCTCCTCCTCGACGAGCCGTTCGGCGCCCTTGATGCTCTCACCCGGATCAAGATGCAGGATCTCCTGCTCGACATCCACCGAGCCCAACCCACTACCGTGCTACTGGTCACTCACGACGTCGACGAGGCGCTGCAACTGGCAGACCGCATCATCGTCCTGGGCGCCGACGGCAACCTGCCGGGCGCCACCATCACCGAGGTTCTCACCGTCCCCGGCGACCGCCCCCGCGACCGCAACGCGGCCGACCTCGGCCGAATGCGCAGCTCCTTGCTCGCCTCCCTGGGAGTCACCGGCCACTAGGCCGCGCCTTCCCCTGCCCTCCGGGGTTTTCCTTTTCACCCACCCCTGCACGGCCTGCCCGCTGTGTCACACCGTACCCACCCTTTTGTTCGTCTCACCCAACTCGTCTCAGACGACCCGTCTCACCGAAGGACACTCATGAACCGCCAACCAGCACCCCACCCCCGCCGCACCTTTCTGGGCGCCGCGTCACTGGCCGCCGTCGCCTCCCTCGCCTTGACGGGATGCATGGCCGGTGAGGACGCCGACGGCGCTGCCGCCCCCGCGGGCGGCGAACTGAACATTGACTTCGCCACCTACAACCCGCTGTCCCTGGTGATCAAGGAACAGGGGTGGCTGGAGGACGAGTTGGCGGATGAAAACGTCACCGTCAACTGGATCCAGTCCGCCGGGTCCAACAAGGCGAACGAGGCGTTGCGCGCCGGAGCCATCGACGTGGGTTCCACCGCCGGTTCCGCTGCCTTGCTCGCCCGATCCAACGGCTCCCCGATCAAGACGATCGACATCTACTCTCAGCCGGAATGGTCGGCGCTGGTCACGAACGCTGACTCGGACATCCAGGAGATCGAGGACCTGCGGGGCAAATCGATCGCCGCCACGAAGGGCACCGACCCCTACTTCTTCCTCCTGCAGGCGCTCGAGGCCGGCGGCGTCGATCCCTCCGAGGTCACGGTGCAGAACCTGCAGCACGCCGACGGCCGGGCCGCCCTCGCCAACGGATCGGTGGACGCCTGGTCGGGCCTCGACCCGATCATGGCCTCGGCCGAACAGGATGGGGCCACCCTGTTCTTCAGGGACATCGACTTCAACACCTACGGCTTCCTCAACGCCACCGAAGACTTCCTGGCGGAGAGTCCCGAGCTGGCCCAGACCGTCGTAAACGCCTACGAGAAGGCCCGCGAATGGGCCATCGAGAACCCCGAAGAGACGGCCAAGATCCTCGCCGAGGTGGCAGGGATCGACGTCGAAATCGCCAACGCGGTCATCATCGACCGCACCAACCTGGACGTTGACCCCATCCCGGGTGACGCGCAGCGGGCTGTGCTGGAGAAGATCGGTCCGGTGTTCGTCGAATCCGGTGACGTCTCCAGCCAGGAACAGGTTGACGAAGCGCTCGACACCCTCTTTGAAGACTCCCTGGTACGCAACGCGGATCCCACGGCGATTGAGGCCTCCTCATGACCCACATCGGGAATCCGTACGTGACCGGGAACAGCGTCACGGGCGTGAGCCAGACTTCCCTGGAAGCCTCCGGCTCCACCGTGGCAACGGCAGACGCCACCCAGCCGCCGCCCGAACGGGGCGGACCGGCACATGGATGGTCCCAGACCGGCCCGCTGCGGCGTGGCTGGGTGCGTCTGCTCCTCGGGCTGATCCTGCCCGGGCTGATCATCACCGTCTGGCAGCTGAACTCCGTCACCGGCCTGTTCAGCGCCGTCCAGGTGCCGCCGCCCGCGGCGGTGCTCAATGCGGCAGTCGAACTGATCCAGCGCGGCGAGCTGTGGACGCACATCGGCATCTCCACCCAACGGGTACTGCTGGGCTTCACCTTCGGCGCCGCCCTGGGCCTCGCGATCGGCTCACTCGTCGGGCTGTCCCGGATCGCGGACGCGCTGCTCGCTCCCACCATCGGCGCCTTGCGTGCTGTCCCGTCCCTGGCCTGGGTGCCGCTGCTCATCCTGTGGATGAAGATCGGCGAGGATTCAAAGATCACGCTGATCCTCATTGGCGCCTTCTTCCCCGTCTTCACCACCGTGTACCTCGCGCTACGGCACGTGGACCGGAACCTGGTGGAGGCCGGCCGGGCGTTCGGGTTGAAGGGCTTCAAACTGCTGACCACGGTGCAACTCCCGGCCGTGATTCCATCAGTGTTCTCCGGTCTCCGGTTGGGCCTCGCCCAGGCGTGGCTGTTCCTGGTCGCGGCTGAACTGATTGCCTCCTCGCTGGGGCTCGGATATCTGTTGAGTGATTCACAAAACAACGGACGGGTGGACAGGATCTTCCTGGCGATCATCCTGTTGGCGATCATCGGCAAAACCACCGATGCCCTCCTGGGGATCGCCGAGAAGTGGGCGGTCCGGCGATGGGCGTGAGCCTTCAGGAGGCCGACCCCCTGACCGAGACGGACCGCCTGGCGTTCTGGGAACAGCAGGCGCGCCGGCTGGACTGGGCTGCCGAATGGACCACGGCGCACAGCTTTCAGCCAGCCCGGCCGGTATCGGGTGGCGCCGACGGGCAGCTCACCGTCCCGGTGATCGAGTGGTTCGCGGGGGGCCGCCTCAACGTGGCCCACAACTGCGTGGATCGGCACGTGGATGCCGGGCTGGGCAGCAAGGTCGCACTGCATTTCGAGGGTGAGCCCGGGGACCAGCGAACGGTCACCTACTCGGACCTGCAGGAGGAGGTGTCACGCGCAGCCAACGCCTTGCTGAACCTCGGGATCGGCAAGGGCGACCGCGTGGTGATCTACCTACCCGTGCTCGTGGAAACGATTGTGGTCACCCTGGCGTGCGCGCGAATCGGGGCGGTGCACTCACTGGTGTTCGGCGGATTCTCTGCTGAAGCCTTACGCTTCCGGGTTGAGGACACCGGCGCCAAACTGTTGGTCACAACTGACGGGCAGTACCGGCGCGGCGCAGCGGTGCCGGTCAAGACCAACGCCGATCAGGCCGTGTCCGGTTCCAACAGCATCGAACATGTTCTGGTGATCCGCCGGACCGGCAGCGACATCGAGTGGACCGAGGGCCGGGACGTCTGGTGGCATGACGCAGTCGGCGCCGCGGCCCCGCATCACGCTGCCGAGGCGTTCGACGCCGAGACTCCCCTGTTCATCATGTACACCTCCGGCACCACGGGTAAGCCCAAAGGCCTGGTGCACACCTCCGGTGGGTACCTGACCCAGGCGTCGTGGAGTTTCGACTACCTGTTCAGCAACCCCGATCCGTCGCAGCGGGACCAGGACGTCCACTGGTGCACCGCCGACCTTGCCTGGGTGACCGCCCATACCTACGAGATCTACGGTCCGCTCTCCAACGGCGCCACCCAGGTGATCTTCGAGGGCACTCCCAACACCCCACATCCGGGGCGGCACTTCGAGATCATCCAGCGTTACAAGGTGACCAGCTATTACACGGCCCCCACCCTGATCCGGTCGCTAATGGGCTGGTTCCCGGACGGCGTGCCTGCCAGCTACGACCTGTCCTCGATCCGTCTCCTCGGCACCGTCGGTGAGGCCACCAACCCCGAGGCCTGGCGCTGGTTCAGGGAGCACCTCGGGGCTGGCACCGCACCGGTCGTCGACACCTGGTGGCAGTCAGAAACCGGCGCCACCATCCTCTCTCCCCGCCCCACTGACCCCTCGTTCAAGCCCGGTTCTGCCTCCCGCGCCCTCCCCGGCGTGAGCACCCGGATTGTCGACGACGCCGGAAACCCGGTACCCACCGGTGAGCAGGGCCTGATCGTCGTGGACCGCACCGGACCGGCGATGGCGCGCACCGTCTGGGGCGACCCGCAGCGCTACCTGGATTCCTACTGGCGAAAGTTCGCCGCCCAGGGCTGGTTCCTGGCCGGTGATGGGGCCAGGAACGACGACGACGGCGACACCTGGATCCTCGGCCGGGTCGACGATGTGCTCAACGTGTCAGGCCACCGGCTCTCGACCATCGAGATTGAATCGGCCCTGGTTGCTCACCCGTGGGTGGTCGAGGCCGGCGTCTGTCCGGTCTCCGATCCGCGGACCGGCCATGCGATTGCCGCCTTCGTGGTGCTGGCTGCGTCCCACGGGGCCGGCGCGCACGCGGCGGAGGAGGTGAGCCGGGTCTTGCGGGACCACGTCGCGGCGGTGATCGGGCCGATCGCCAAGCCGGCCGCCGTCGTCGTCGTCGCGGACGTCCCGAAGACCCGGTCCGGCAAGATCATGCGCCGACTCCTGACGCAACTGTTCGAGAACACAACGCTGGGTGACACCACTTCCCTGCAGAACGAGGCGTGCGTGCCCGGCATCGCTGCCGCACTGGCCGCAAGGGCGTCACCGTGACCCCGCCTGTAAACCCCACCGGAGGGACAACCCGCAACGGAGAGCAACAATGTTGGTCGACCGTGAGAGGACTGTCACACTGGTGGGGACCATCCCGAGCGGTTGAGAGATCTGGCTCATTGACACCGCAGCAACCCTGGCCACTGCCCACGGCAGTGACATTAGGGTGCTAATGCCAGGCACGATGGAGGACCACTATGGCTATTGACCTTTCCCAACCCCTGAAGTTCGCGTACTGGGTGCCCAATGTGAGCGGCGGCCTGGTGGTCTCCACCATTGAGCAGCGCACCAGCTGGGACTTCGAGTACAACAAGAAGCTGGCCCGCATCGCGGAGGACGCCGGCTTCGAGTACGCCCTCTCGCAAACCCGGTATGCGGCGTCGTACGGCGCCGACAAGCAGCATGAGGCCACGTCGTTCTCCCTGGCGCTGCTCGGTGCGACCGAAAAGCTGAAGGTGATCGCCGCCGTCCACCCCGGCATGTGGCAGCCCGGAGTCCTGGCGAAGTTCATCATCACCGCTGACCACATCTCCGGTGGTCGGGCGGCGGTGAACATTGTGTCCGGCTGGCTGAAGAGTGAGTTCACCGGGTTCGGGCTGCCGTGGCTGGAGCACGACGAGCGCTACGTCCGCACCGAAGAGTTCATCAGGATCCTCCGCGGCCTCTGGACCGAGCAGAACTTCTCCCAGGCCGGCAAGTATTACAACATTACCGATTTCACCCTCAACCCGCCGCCCGTCGACGTGCCCGGGCGTCCACACCCGGAAATCTTCTTCGGCGGGAACTCGACGGCGGCGCNCAGGCCACTGCTGGCCGGGTGGCCGACTGGTACTTTTCCAACGGCAAGGACCTCGAGGGATTCAAGGAGAATATCGCCGGCGTGCAGGCCTCAGCGGCCGACGTCGGCCGCGACCCCCGGTACGGGCTCAACGGTTTTGTGATTGCCCGCGATACCGAGAAGGAAGCCCGCGAGACGCTCCGCGAGATCGTGGCCAAGGCCCACAAACCGGCGGTGGAGGGGTTCCGGGGCGCAGTGCAGGAAGCCGGGGCCTCGACCAAGGATGGCAAGGGCATGTGGGCGGACTCGTCCTTCGAGGACCTGATCCAGTACAACGACGGCTTCAAGACCCAGCTGATCGGCACCCCCGAGCAGATCGCCGAGCGGATCATCGAGTACAAGAAAATCGGCGTGAACCTGATGCTGACCTGCTACCTCCACTTCCAGGAGGAGGTCGAAGCCTTCGGCAAAGACATCCTCCCCATCGTCCGCGAACTCGAAGCGGACCTCGCCCGTAAAGAGGGCCTAGATTTCAATGTTGACAACCAGATTAAGGCAGGTGTCTGATGGCTGATCGCAGCTTCGGTTTCCGTACACGCGCTCTTCACGCGGGTGGCACCCCCGACTCGGCCCACGGCGCCCGAGCGGTACCCATCTACCAGACGACCTCGTTCGTGTTCAAGGACACGAACGACGCCGCCAACCTCTTCGCGCTCCAAAAGTACGGCAACATTTATTCGCGGATCGGCAACCCTACGGTCGCCGCGTTCGAGGAGCGGATCGCGTCCCTGGAGGGTGGCATCGGGGCGGTCGCGACGGCGTCGGGCATGAGCGCCGAATTCATCACGTTCGCGGCCCTCTGCCAGGCCGGGGATCATATTGTCGCCGCGTCGCAGCTCTACGGCGGCACGGTCACCCAACTCGATGTGACCCTGCGCCGGTTCGGCATTGACACCACCTTCGTCCCCGGCACGGATCCCGCTGACTATGCTGCGGCCATCCAGGACAACACGAAGGCCGTCTACGCGGAGGTGATCGCGAACCCCTCGGGTGAAATCGCCGACATCCAGGGGCTAGCGAAGATCGCCCACGACGCCGGTGTGCCGCTGATCATCGACTCCACCCTGAGCACCCCCTACCTGATCCGGCCCATCGAGCACGGCGCCGACATTGTGATCCACTCCGCCACCAAGTTCATCGGCGGGCACGGGACCACCCTGGGCGGCGTCGTCGTCGAGGCCGGAACCTTCAACTGGGGTAACGGCCGGTTCCCCACCATGACCGAACCGGTCCCGTCCTACGGCAATATCCAGTGGTGGGCCAACTTCGGCGAGTACGGCTTCCTGACCAAGCTGCGCACCGAGCAGCTGCGGGACATCGGGCCGTCCCTCTCCCCCATGTCAGCCTTCCAGCTGCTGCAGGGCGTGGAAACCCTGGCCCAGCGGATGGACGAACACCTGTCCAACGCCCAAGCGGTCGCCGAGTGGCTGGAGAACGACCCTCGGGTGGAGTACGTGAACTTCGCGGGCCTCCCCTCGCACCGGCATTTCGAGCGGGCCGCCAAGTACCTGCCCCAAGGGCCCGGGTCGGTCTTCAGTTTTGGGGTGAAAGGGGGCAGGGCGGCAGGGCAGAAGTTTATTGAGTCGCTGCAGCTGGCCTCACACCTGGCCAACGTGGGCGATGCGCGCACCCTGGTCATCCACCCCGGCTCGACCACGCACCAGCAGCTGTCCGCCGAGCAGCTGGTCACGGCCGGCATCCCCGAGGACCTGGTCAGGATTTCGATCGGACTCGAGGACCTGGACGATATCCTGTGGGACATCGACCAGGCACTGGACCTTGCCACTGCAACCTCGCAGGGCTCAACATCTACTCCGCACGAGGGAGCCACCGCATGAGCGCCAATCTGGAAACGGTACGGACCTGGGAGGGCCCGTCCGCCCCTGAACGACTCTCGCTCCTGCGTCACGCCAAGTCGGTGGCGATCATTGGGGCGTCGGATAAGCCGTCCCGCGCGTCGTACTTCGTGGCCACCTACCTGCAGTCGTCGTCGCCCTACCGCTTGTACTTCGTGAACCCGGTGGCGAAGGAGATTCTGGGGCAGCCCGTGTACGCGTCCCTGGCCGACCTACCGGAGGTCCCCGACATCGTCGACGTGTTCCGGAAGCACGATGATCTGCCCAGTGTCCTTGAGGAGACGAAGGCTGTTGGCGCGAAAACACTATGGCTGCAGTTGGGGTCCTGGCATGAGGACGTTGCGCACGACGCCGAGGAGGCGGGCCTGAACGTGGTGATGGACCGCTGCATCAAGATTGAGCACGCGCGGTTCCACGGTGGACTCAACCTGGCTGGCTTCAACACCGGAGTGATTTCGTCGAAGCGGCAGGTTACCGCCTAGCCCCACCCATCATCTAGCCCCATCCCACACCCCATCGAGTCAACAGGAATCGCCCCAAAAAGTGGCTATTCCTGTTGACTCGATCCCGTTGGTTGGGGGGCAGGGTGGCTGGGCTAGTGGGACTCGACGATTTCCTCGTTGCGCGCGAATCGGCGGTTCTTGAGCACGGGCAGGAACTCGCGGACGTCGGCGATCCGTCGGCGTGACACGTTGGTGGTGACCACTCCCTCTTCCTCGTCGGTGAGGAAGACCTGCGGGATTCCCATGGGGTCGAGGATCGCCGAGTGCCCGATGGTATGCCCGCTCGAGGTCCCGGCTGCCGCGATCCAGACGGTGTTCTCGATGGCGCGGGCCTTCAGCAGGGTTTCCCAATGATCCACCTTGTGATCGCCCTTGAACCAGGCGGCCGGCACCAGGATCAGATCCGCCCCGCGGTCGGCGAGCGCACGTGCCTGTTCCGGGAAGCGGATGTCGTAGCAGGTCATGAGCCCCACTGACAGGTCACCGATCGTGACCACCTTGATGCCGCCGTCGCCGGGTTTGATCCGGGTGGACTCCTGATAGCTGAAAGCGTCGTAGAGGTGAAGTTTGCGGTAGGTGTCGACAATCTTTCCCGTGGCATCCACCAGGACCAGCGTGTTGTAGGGGCGGTCCTCGCCGCTCCCCTCATACCCGCCAGCAACAATGGCTATGCCGAGCTCGACGGCGATGAAGGACAGCTGCTGCACGAAGGTCGACCAGTTTTCGTCGACGGCAGCCGCCAGCGAACCCTCCACCTTCCCGATGGAGAACATGGATTCCTCGGGGAAGACGATCAGCTCGGACCCTTCGGAACGCGCTTGTTCGGCAAGCCCACGCATGGTCTTGAGGTTGTCCGAGACGCTACCGCCCGGTCGGAACTGCCCAACGCTGATCTTCATCGTCGCCGCTTTCAGTCATGAAATAGGTGCCCTCACAGCCTACCGAATGCCTGAACGTCTTATTGTTGGGTTATGACACTGCAACCTATCGTCCCCGGCCCCGGCCAGGAATCAGTGTGGGACTACCCGCGACCGCCACGGCTGGAGCCCACCACCGAGCGGGTGCTGATTGAGTTCGGCGGTATGGTGATCGCCGACAGCACCGATTCGGTCCGGGTCCTGGAAACCAGCCACCCCCCGGTGTACTACGTTCCGATGGGCGACTTCGTCGCCGGCGCCCTGGCTCGCGTGGAGGGCTCATCGTTGTGTGAGTACAAGGGGATGGCAGCGTATTACGACGTCGTCAGCGGGCAGCACCGCGCACCCCGCGCCGGGTGGACCTACCCAACCCCCACCCCCGGCTTCGAGGCACTGCAAACCCGGGTAGCGATTTATCCGGGAGCAATGGACCGCTGTCTTATTGACGGTGAAGTGGTCAAGGCGCAGGAGGGCGACTTCTACGGCGGNCCAGCCGCATCGTCGGGCCTTTCAAAGGCGCCCCCGGCACTTGGGGCTGGTAGTCCGGGCCCAGTCCCGACAGTGCGACCCCGCCGTCGAACGGTGACGCCCAGCTAACGCTCATAGAGGACTGATACCTTCGCAGGTTGGTTATCTATCTGGCAGGAGAATATTGTGCGGAAGAAGTTTTTACTGAGTATTGCCTTGGCCGGAATTGTCTCGGTGGTGTCCGCGTGCGGCACCCCCGAAGACGGCAGCGAGTCGGGATCCGAGACGTCGCAGGCCCCCGCCAATGAGAGCGCAGCGCCCGAAGCGGCCCCCGAAGTTGCCGACGCCGATCTGGAAGGCGTGCCTGACGTCGTGGCGCTGGTCAACGGCACCGAGATCCTGAAGGCGGACTTCGAATCGGTCTACACCGCCCAGTACGAGCAGGCCGCAATCCAGTCTCAGATGTCAGGGGAAGCAGTCGACCAGGATGAGCTCAAAACCCAGACCATCGAGGGAATGATCGGCACCGAACTGCTGGTTCAGGAAGCTGACGAACGGGGGATTGAGGCAAGCGACGAAGCAACTACCGCAGCACTCGATGAGCTCGTAGCAGCCAACCAGCTTGGTTCGGCCGAGGAGTTCTACGCAGCGCTCGCCGAGCAGGGCATGGACGAGGCGACAGTCAACGACCAGCTCGCCACCCAGGTCCAGGTGGAACAGCTCATCCAGGAAGAGGCTGGGGACTCCGCACCCTCCGAGGAGGAGCTCACCACCGCCTACGACGAGGCAGTGGCCCAGCAGGAAGAGCAGAACGCCCAGAGCGGCGAAGAGACCGAGGTTCCCCCGTTCGAGGAAGCACGGCCAGCTCTCGAGGAGCAGCTCCAGACCCAGAAGGAATCCGCCGCAGCGGAGTCCCTGGTATCCAGCCTCCGCGAGGAAGCTGACATCACGATCAACCTCTAAGGCAGGTGGTG
>NZ_ASZW01000098.1:24433-24649 GCF_000468215.1 Arthrobacter sp. CAL618
CCGGGACTGACCGGCGTCCGGTCAGGGGATTCCATCGCGAACCATGACGCCAGTTCGTCGGCTGGAAGTGGCCGGGCGTAGTGATATCCCTGGGCCAGGTCGCAGGCGAGCCCGATCAGGGCCTCACGCTGCCCCTCGGTTTCGACGCCCTCGGCTACCGCCTTGATCCCGACGGCGTGGGCCAGCAGGTACCCGCAGGGGGCATGATCGAAGAGC
>NZ_ASZW01000099.1:0-5807 GCF_000468215.1 Arthrobacter sp. CAL618
CCGGTGAGCGGGAAAGGCTCGCTCAGAAAACGCCGTCGGCGCCATTTCCGCCCCTCAAAAGTTGTGTGGGCGACGACCTGGATTCGGGTGGTTGTCGGCTCCTCACTGAACTGTCGGCGAGGCGGACCGAAATGTAAGCGTTTAGGCGCGACGGCGCCGAATCCGGATCGGCCCCTTGCTGGTGGACGGATCGATGACCGCTCCGCCCTGCGTAATCTCCACCTCACCGGCGGCAACTAACCGCTTGGCAGCGTCCCGGGACGCCTCCATCAGGTCCCGCCACTGCCCGTCGGATACTGCGCGGGCAGCCTCCGACGGGCAGATCGTCGCCTCGGGGGCCCGCTCGTCGAGGAGCCGCCGAATGGCGTCCTCAAGCAGCCGACCGGTGTCGTCGCCAGCGGGGCCCAACCGGTTCCCTAACCGATCAGGTCGTTGATGACGATGGTCTGGTCCCGGTCTGGACCCACGCCGATGGCCGAGAACCGGGCACCTGACATCTTCTCCAGCGCCCGAACGTACACCTGCGCATTATCGGGCAGGTCATCGATAGTCCGCGCGGTGGTAATGTCCTCGGTCCAGCCCTCGAAGTACTCGAAGATGGGTTTGGCGTGGTGGAAATCGGTCTGGGTCATCGGCATCTCATCGTGCCGGACGCCGTCGACGTCGTACGCCACGCAAACCGGGATCCGCTCGATCCCGGTGAGCACGTCAAGCTTCGTCACGAAGTAGTCGGTGAAGCCGTTGACGCGGGCCGCATGGCGGGCCAGGACGGCGTCGTACCAACCGCAGCGGCGTGGCCGCCCGGTGTTGACACCGAACTCGCCGCCCTTCGTCTGCAGGTACATGCCCATGTCGTCGAAGAGTTCGGTGGGGAAGGGACCGGCGCCGACGCGCGTGGTGTAGGCCTTGATGATGCCCACTGCGCGGCTGATCCGGGTAGGGCCAATCCCCGAGCCGACCGATGCGCCACCCGCGGTGGGGTTCGACGAGGTCACGAACGGGTAGGTGCCGTGGTCTACGTCCAGGAACGTGGCCTGGCCGCCTTCCATGAGCACCACCTTGCCGGCGTCGAGCGCCTCATTCAGCACATAGGTGGAATCGATGACCAGCGGCCGGAGGCGCTCGGCGAAGCCGAGGAAATACTCGACCACTTCCTCCACCTCCACGTCACGCCGGTTGTACACCTTGACCAGGAGTTCATTCTTCTGGGCGAGTGAGCCTTCAACCTTCTGCCGCAGGATCGACTCATCGAAGACGTCCTGGACCCGGATCCCCAGCCGTGCCACCTTGTCCATGTAGGCGGGACCGATGCCGCGCCCGGTGGTGCCGATGGCCCGCTTGCCCAGGAACCGTTCAGTGACCTTGTCCAACACCTGGTGATACGGAGCGACCAGGTGCGCGTTCGCCGAAATACGCAACTTGGACGTGTCGGCGCCGCGCGCCTCGAGCCCCTCGATCTCCTCGAAGAGTGCCTCAAGGTTGATGACGCAGCCGTTGCCGATGATGGGGACCGCGTTGGGGCTCAGGATGCCTGCGGGAAGGAGCTTCAGCTCGTACTTTTCACCGCCGACGACGACGGTGTGCCCCGCGTTGTTCCCGCCGTTTGGCTTGACGACGTAGTCAACCCGCCCGCCGAGTAGGTCTGTTGCTTTGCCTTTACCTTCGTCGCCCCACTGGGCTCCGACAATAACGATCGCTGGCATGGGATCCTCCCCCATCGTTGCGGCGGCATCCGGACACCGTGCCGATGCCGCCAGAAGTGCATGAGAATGCCCCAAGACCTCAGTGCATTGCGGCAAGAGATCTGGGGCTCTTACCACCCAAGTTTAGCAACAGATCCCGTTGACGCTCGGCTTGATGATTACCCGGCTCCGGCAGCGGCATCCACAACCGACTTCTTGACCTGTTCTGGGTCCCGGAAGCCTCGAGCTCCTCAGCCCGGACGATTGTCCCGCCGGAGTGGGTTCAGCAGGTGGCTTCGCCCCTGCCAGGCCAGCACCATGGCACCGGCGCCCAGCAGCACGTTGGTCCACAGGTACCCCACGTCACCGTTGACGATGTTCGTCACCGCGGCGCCGGTCATGACAAGAACGAGCAGCAACGCTCCCGGGGTGCGCACCCTGGGAACGAATAGGGCAGCACTCCCGATGAATTCGCCGGCAGCGGTCAGGTAGACAGTCCAGCCGGGAAGCCCGGATTCCTGGAACGGGAGCAGCGCGGCGGGGTCCCCCATGACCTTCTCGATCCCGGCCCGGACAAAGAAGAACGCGAGCACGGCGGCGAGCGCCACCCACACCAGTTCCATCCGGTTCGTCTGCATAGGCTCATGATGCCACCTGGGGCGCACCGGGAGGGGAGAATATGATCATGGATCGATTTGTTGGCAACATTGCGGGAGTTGGTACCGCCGCCGGAATCCGGTTGGTCGTTGGCCTGTGGGCGGATTCGCCGCTGGGCGCCTTTACCGACGTCATGGTGGAGGACGACGGCGGCCGGCGCACCCTGCTCGCGCCGAACCAGGCCGTCGCGGACTACGTCAGCGCTACCTACACGTTCGATCAGATTCAGGTGGTGGACGTGGTCTCCACACTCGACGAGCATCGGCTGACGGTGTCAGCGGCGCCGCTCGAACTGACCGCCGACCTTGGCGGCGTGACAGGGCTCGGTCGGCTGCTCAGCCTCGTTCCCGCCCGGG
Source organism: Arthrobacter sp. CAL618 (assembly GCF_000468215.1). NCBI lineage: Bacteria > Bacillati > Actinomycetota > Actinomycetes > Micrococcales > Micrococcaceae > Arthrobacter > Arthrobacter sp. CAL618. Next base: position 2,696 of record NZ_ASZW01000099.1, read on the forward strand.
TAGCAACGTCACCGCGCTGGCTCAGCCTGATCAACCCGGTGGCCGGTCTTGTGATGCCGGGGGTGCAGACGGCGGGTTCGGCGGGCAACGGCCGCACCGAGTATTACGGGGTGACGGCGGCGGTGAAAATTGCGGCCGCGTCGGTGCGCTGGCACGGCAGGGACCAGGGCGCACTCGCCCGGCTGTCCCCACCGGTGCGGTTCGGGTTCAGCTCCGCCCCGGCCGCGCCGATGCTGGTCACCGTGGTGACCAGCATCAAGCGACCGTCAACCTAGTTTTTCACCTTCAGTTGCCGAGCTGCCTGCTGGCTTCCGGATCGGATTCGCCGAGGAACTTGGCAATGCGCTCCGCCTCGTCCATCTCTCCGATGGAGGCCGCAGCCCTGCCCAGCGCGTACAGCGAGCGGAGGAACCCGCGGTTGGGTTCGTGCGAGTACGGGACCGGGCCGGTGCCCCGCCATCCGTTCCGCCGCAGCGCATCGAGGCCGCGGTGGTACCCGGTTCGGGCGTACGCGTAGGACTCGATGGTGCGCCCCTCGGCGTAGGCCTCATCCGCGAGGATGGCCCACACCAACGACGACGTCGGGTACTTGGCGGCGAGGTCTACCGCCTCGTCGCCGGCGTCGAGGCGTGCACCCAGGTCCGTTTCCTCGGGGAGGAGGGTGGGCTCGGGGCCGAGGAGGTTGCGGCGGAATTCGTCCGACATGCTAGAGCTTCTTCCCGGCGGATCCCAGTGATGCTGCGGCCTCGACCACGCGGGCTGCAAGACCGGCCTCGGCTGCGGCGCCCCACACCCGTGGGTCGTAGACCTTCTTGTTGCCAACCTCGTTGTCGACCTTCAGCACGCCGTCGTAGTTCTTCAGCATGTGGTCCACCACGGGTCGGGTGAATGCGTACTGCGTGTCGGTGTCGATATTCATCTTGATGACGCCGTAGGAGACAGCGTCGGAGATTTCCTGGGCTGAGGAACCGGATCCGCCGTGGAACACCAGGTCGAAGGGCTTGTCCTTGCCCAGCTTGGCGCCGATCTGATCCTGGATGTCCTTGAGGATTTCGGGGCGGAGCTTCACGCCGCCGGGCTTGTACACGCCGTGGACGTTGCCGAAGGTCAGCGCTGTGAGGTAACGGCCGTGTTCGCCGGAGCCCAGGGCCTCAACGGTGGCCAGTGCGTCTTCGACAGTGGTGTACAGCTTGTCGTTGATGGCGTTTTCGACGCCATCCTCTTCACCGCCGACAGTGCCGATCTCGACCTCGAGGATGATCTTGGCAGCCGCCGCGCGGGGCAGGATGTCTTTGGCGATCCGCAGGTTCTCTTCAAGGGTTTCCGCTGAACCGTCCCACATGTGGGACTGGAAGAGTGGGTTGCCGCCGCGCTTGACTGCCTCTTCCGATGCGGCAAGGAGGGGGAGGACGAATGCGTCCAGTTTGTCCTTGGGGCAATGGTCGGTGTGCAGCGCAATATTCACGTCATACTTCTTGGCCACCTCGTGGGCGAAGGCTGCGAATCCCAGGGATCCCACCACCATGTCCTTGACCGACGCACCGGACCAGTACGCTGCTCCGCCGGTGGAGACCTGCACAATGCCGTCGGATCCGGCCTCGGCGAACCCCCGCATTGCGGCGTTGAGGGTCTGGGAAGAGGTGACGTTGACGGCCGGATATGCGAAGCCCCCGGCCTTGGCACGGTCGATCATTTCCGAATAGATCTCAGGTGTTGCGATAGGCATAAGGACTCCTCTGTGGAATGCGTATTAGACAGGCGGGATGGGTAACGGACCGCTCATTCCATCCTATTCGACTGCTCGTTCGGCAGAAACGACCCGGAGGGTCAGGTTTGCCGCTTGCAACCGCCAAACCTGACGGCGGGGGCCGTTTCTGGCCCCGCACCACGCTAAACGGCCTCACCTGACCAGGCTAGACGCCCTGACCGAACACGTGCCGGCGAACCCACCCGTGCATCGCGATCGCCGCAGCCGCCGACGCGTTGATGGACCTCGTTGAACCGAACTGGGCAATGGACAGGGTGGCATCGGCGGCGGCGTGGACTTCCGGGGTCAGACCCGGTCCCTCCTGGCCGAAAACCAGCACACAGTTCTCCGGCAACTCGTAGGTTTCCAGCGGCACCGAGTCCGGGAAGTTGTCGATCCCGATGATCCGTAGTCCCTCGCCGCTGGCCCAGGCAACAAATTCCTCGACGGTCGGGTGGTGTCGCACGTGCTGGTAGCGGTCGGTGACCATGGCACCCCGACGGTTCCAGCGTCGTCGTCCGATGATATGGACTTCCTTGGCCATGAAGGCGTTGGCGGTACGCACCACGGAACCGATGTTCAGGTCGTGCTGCCAGTTCTCAATCGCCACGTGGAAGTTGTGACGGCGGGAATCGAGGTCGGCGACGATTGCGTCGTGCGTCCAGTAGCGGTACTGATCGACGACGTTGCGGGTGTCACCTGCCGCCAGCAGTTCGGGGTCCCACTGGCTGCCCGCCGGCAACTGACCCTCCCAGGGCCCGACACCTACCGGAATGAGCGGAATTTCGGGATTTTCTTTCACGCTCCCAGCCTAAGGTGAAAGACTGGGACCGATAGCACCGCCCGGACGGCAGGGAGAGATCACATGCGCGAGAACGAACACATCGAATGCTGGCTGACGGACATGGACGGTGTTCTCGTTCACGAGAACCAGGCCATCCCAGGCGCGGCCGATCTACTTGACCGTTGGGTGGCCACCTCCAAACGGTTTTTGGTGCTGACCAACAACTCCATCTACACACCCAGGGATCTGGCGGCGCGGCTCAAAGCCTCGGGCCTGGAAATTCCCGAGGAGAACCTGTGGACGTCGGCCCTCGCCACGGCCCAGTTCCTCAAGGAGCAGCTGCCGGGTGGACGCGCCTACGTCATCGGCGAAGCCGGATTGACGACGGCGTTGCACAACGCGGGTTTCGTGCTCACCGATCAGCACCCCGACTATGTGGTGCTGGGTGAAACCCGCACCTATTCGTTCGAAGCCATCACCAAGGCGATCCGGTTGGTGGAAGGCGGCGCACGGTTCATCGCTACCAACCCGGATGTGACCGGGCCATCCAAGGAAGGGCCGCTTCCTGCCACCGGCGCCGT
>NZ_ASZW01000099.1:5817-9484 GCF_000468215.1 Arthrobacter sp. CAL618
CCGCCGCCACCAGTCGTGTCCCCTATATTGTGGGCAAGCCTAATCCCATGATGTTCCGGTCGGCGATGAACCAGATCGACGCCCACTCGGAAACCACCGCCATGATCGGCGACCGGATGGACACCGACATCATCGCGGGGATGGAGGCCGGACTGCACACCGTCCTGGTGCTGACCGGGATCACCCAGCGCGCCGACATCGACGCCTACCCGTTCCGTCCCGCCCAGATCCTGGAGTCGGTGGCCGACCTGATCGACCAGGTGTAGGCAGTGGCGGGAATCCTGAACCTGCGCGACATCGCTCAACTCACCGCCTCCGATCCGAGGGCGCCCGCGCCGGGCCGGGTGTTCCGTTCCAGCCAGCCCTTTGACTGGGACCTCGTCGCGACGATGGAGTTCCTTGCCGGCCGGGGCATCGAGACAATCGTCGACCTGCGCAGCGAACGTGAGGCGGGGATGGTGCCCTGGCTGGTCGCCGCCGACGCCGGGATCGACGTCGTCGCCGCACCGCTCGACCCCTCCGAGGCCAACCCCGCATCGACCATGGGCTTGTTGACCGCCGAGGACCTGGGGAATTACTACGTCGGTTGGCTGCATAGCCGCCCGGGAGCGGTGGTCAGCGCCCTCGAACCGATCGTGGCGGGCCGCACCACGCTGGTGCACTGTGCGGCAGGTAAGGACCGGACGGGCGTGATCACCGCCGTCGTCCTCCTGGTCGCCGGGGTGTCCGACGAGTTGATCATCCAGGACTACGCCCACACCACGGGCGCCCTGCCCGAAATCCTGCCAGCACTGGCGAAGCTCTGGCTGGGGAACGCCCCATCCGGTTCGCAACGGATGTCGTTCGACAACCCGCCGGTAATCCTCACCTCCCCGGCTGCAGCCATGGCCACGTTCATCGACGGGCTGCGCCGCGAATACGGGACCGTTGACGCTTTCCTGACGGGAGCTGGCATGGACCGCCACGATCTGACGCGACTGCGGAAGACACTCAACGGTCAGTAGACGGTTCGCAGCGACCCGCCACGTGGGAGCGGCAGGAACTCCTCCTGCAGCGCCACCACAATGCCCTGATAGATCAAGGGGTTCCACTGCGGGCTCGCGTGGGCTGGGAGCGCACCCTCGGTGACGTAGTCAGCAGACACCAGGTTGTCCGGGAACGCTTCAGCCCATCCCGGCCGGGTCGTCGTGTAGTTCACGGTGTTGTCATTGGGGTTGCCGATGAAGGCAATCTGGGTATCCCCCAGGGTGCCCTGGAACCGGGTGACGTTGTAGTGGTAGATGTACGACGACTGTGACTGGATCAGCAAACTCGACGGCGCCAGCGGAGACAGTTGCTCGAGGGTCTGGTTCATGACCTGCTGCCAGCTGCGTTCGTTCTTGTTGACGATCCGCTCTCCCAGCTCGTATCCGCCCCTCAATACGGTAGGCACCCGGTATCCGGCGTCGTAGAGGCGCACCACACCCTCGAACACCGCCTGGTCCAGCACATCGGTGCGGGAATGCGGACTGGAGTCGAGGATGATCAGCTTCACGTTGATCCCCAACTCACGCAGCTGCGACGCCACCTCGATGGCTACCATCCCACCAAAACTGTGCCCATAGAAGTAGAGGGTTTCGACCTGGAAGATCCGTACATAGCGGTTCAGTGCGGCAACAATGTTGGTGATATTCAGCCCACGGTTCGAGTACCCCATGACTGAAATCTGTCCGCGCTGCGCGAGGGCCGGTCGAAGGGAGTTGGCGATCCAGCCGCCCTCTTCCCAACTCGTTTTGTACCCGGGGAAGATGATCCATCGGGTTCGGGGGAACCGCCGCGCCGCCTCCTCATCCTCAACCGGGAGGAGCTGCAGCTCCTCCCGTTCCTCCTGGATCCTCCTTGTCAGGAACAGGTCGGCGGCGAGGGTGAGGCCGAACCCGGAGCCGACCAGGAAAGAGCGGCGGGNCGGGACATGCCCTTGATCCCGTGCGCGTAGCGAAGCAGCCGTTCGGCGTCCTCAGTCATAGGTAGTCGGGGGTGTTACCCCAGACCGAGCTCGTCTTTGCCGAAAGCGTAGAGGTACGGCACCCCTGCCTCAGACTCGATGCGTTCCTTCGACCCGGTGTCGCGGTCGACGATCACCGCCACTGCCTGCACCTTGCCACCAGCCCGCCGGACACCCTCGACAGCGGTCAACGCTGACCCACCGGTGGTGGAGGTGTCTTCGAGCACGACGACGGACCGGCCAGTAATGTCCGGGCCCTCCACCTGGCGGGCCATGCCGTGAGTCTTCTGGGTTTTGCGCACCACGAACGCGTCAATGCCACGGTTGTCGCGGGCCGCGGCGTGCATCACGGCGGTGGCCACCGGGTCAGCTCCCATGGTCAGGCCGCCGGCGCTCTCGAAGGCGATTCCGGCGTCGTCGAGCAACTCCAGCATGACCTGCCCCACCAGTTGGGATGCTTCGTGGTGCAGGGTGATCCGGCGAAGGTCAATGTAATAGTCGGCTTCCTTGCCGCTGGACAGCGTCACTTTCTCGTGCACGATGGCCAGTTCCTGGATCAGTTCACGCAGGCGGACGCGGGCGGTGCTATCGGCGGTCATGGTTGCAATCCTAATGTCTTTCGGTACCGGAGATGCCAGGTCCCAGTCAGTGTGACCGGACGCCAAGTGCCTTTCCCCTGGCATGCCTAAACCTGTCAGGGGGCGCTCAGGCTCGCGGTTTCGATTGATTCCGGCGACAGGACGTGGGAAATGGCCATCACCGAGGCACCCCGGACACCAGCATTCTGCCCGGCAACCGATGGCACAATCCGCAGGTGCTCAGTGGCCAAAGGCAGGGAACGCCGGTAGACCACTTCGCGGATCCCGGCCAGCAGGTGCTCGCCCGCCTGCGCCAGGCTCCCACCGATCACGACCACCGATGGGTTGATGAGGTTCACGCAGGTGGCCAGCACATCGCCGATGTCGCGGCCCGCCTGGCGGATCACCTGGATGGCGTCGCGGTCGCCCGAACGCACCAGGTCGATCACCCCTTGACTGGAAGTCAGTTCACCCCCGGTAAGTGCGTTCAATGCTGCCGCGAGCGCGGGCCCGCCGGCCAGGGCTTCGAGGCACCCCGTGTTTCCGCAGCGGCACGGAATCTCACCACCGCGTGGGACCCGGACGTGGCCGAGGTCCCCGGCCGTGCCCTGCGCACCGCGCTGCAGCATTGATCCTGAAATGATCCCGGCGCCGATACCGGTGGCCACCTTGATGAACATCAGATCGGTGGTGTCCGGCCAGTTACCGCTCAGCTCGCCGAGGGCCATGATGTTGACGTCGTTGTCGACGAGCACCGGCACGTTGAAGCTGCGTTGCACCAGCCCCGGCACGTCGAACCGGTCCCAGCCCGGCATGATCGGCGGGTTGATAGGCCTGCCCGTCTCGTGCTCCACCGGCCCGGGCAACCCAATGCCGATCGCTGCCAGTTCGGAGCTGGACCGCTTTGCCTCCCGCAGCAGGGTACCGATCGCTGCCACCAACCAGCCCAGCACCGTCTCTGGCCCGTCGGAGATGGTCATGGACTGGCGTGCGCTGGCTAGTTCTGTTCCGGAGAGGTCCGTCAGGATTACCAGGGCGTGGGTGGCGCCCAGATCGGCGCCGATCACCACCCGTGCCCCGGGGTTGAGGGCGAACAACGACGGCG
>NZ_ASZW01000099.1:9494-17520 GCF_000468215.1 Arthrobacter sp. CAL618
CCTGCCGCCGGTCGACACGGCACCCCCGTACGGGGCGACCAACCCGAGGGTCATCAGCGTCTCCACCCGTGAAGCGACGGTTGACCGGGCCAGCCCGGTGAGCTGAGCCAGTTCCGCCCGGGTCCGCGGCTGCCCATCGCGGAGGAGCTGGAACACCTCGCTGGCACCAGGAGCAGGTAAAGCCGAGGTTCGGGCCTGCTTTTCGGACTCAATCTTCAACACAGTTTCAGTAAACCACGCGGAACTTCGGCGTGTCTCACATTCCACTAATTCATGTACAACGGCCTACTTTTGAATGATGCTCGACAAAAGTATAAGTTCCATGTCACAGTGGGCTGGTGGATAACGATGTCTTCCCCTCAGAGTCTCGGGACAGCACCTCGACGGTGCTAAGTGTCTCCGGACTGTCCAAGAGTTTCTTTGGTATTGAGGTGCTGAAAGATGTCTCCCTCCACCTGAACATCGAGGATCGTTCGTCTGCGGCCGCCATCATCAGTGCCGGAGAACACCTGGTGCACGTCCAGGTCTGCGGCAATGACCGTGGTGCCCCCGGCGGCGACCAGACCGACTGGACCGGCATCCTCGAAGCCCTCGATACGGTGGGCTACGAGGGTCCACTGAATATTGAGAGTTTCACCTCGCACAACGCCAGCATTGCCATCGCCGCCTCCATCTGGCGGCCCCTCGCCGAGTCCCAGGACCGGCTAGCCCAAGACGGCCTCGCCTTCCTGCGCTCGATCACGCCGCCCAGGACCGCTACGCCCCTGCCTCAAGGAGACCACCGATGACCACCCCCGCCTCGGCAGCAGCTGCCGTGCCCGGCACGCTCGGGGTGGCCGTTCTCGGCTACTCCTTCATGGGGAAGGCGCACTCGAACGCCTGGCGCAATGTGAACGCTTTTTATCCGACCCCTCGCGTGACCCAGCAGCTCCTGGTTGGTCGGGACGCCGGTCACGTCGCCGACGCCGCCACCCGATTCGGCTGGGCCGAAAGCTCCACCGACTGGCGGGAAGTGCTGGAGCGCGACGATATCCACATTGTCGACATCTGCACCCCCGGCCACCTGCACGCCGAACTGGCGATCGCCGCGTTGGAGGCAGGCAAACACGTCATCGTCGAGAAGCCGCTCGCCAACTCGGTTGCCGAAGCCGAGCTGATGGTCGCAGCGGCTGTGGCAGCCCGGTCCCGCGGCGTCCAGTCGATGGTCGGCTTCAACTATCGACGACTTCCCGCGCTCGCCCTGGCGCGGACCCTGATTTCTGACGGGCGGGTGGGGGACGTCCGTCAGATTCGCGTGAGTTACCTGCAGGACTGGCTAGCCGACGAGCGGGCCGCCATGAGCTGGCGTCTGCGCAAGGCATCGGCCGGTTCCGGTGCCCTGGGCGACCTGGCATCGCATGCTGTTGATCAGGTGGCCTTCCTGCTCGATGACCCGGTGGCGAGCGTGTCCGGCACGGTCAATACGTTCGTGGCGGAGCGTCCCGGCCCGGCCGGCCCCGAACAGGTAACCGTCGACGACGCCGCCTGGGCCACCCTGCGACTCGCCTCCGGGGCGGTCGCCAGCCTTGAAGTCTCGCGGTTCGCGACGGGGCGCAAGAACTCGCTGCAGATTGAGATCTATGGTTCCCGGGGTGGGCTGCGCTTCGATTTGGAGCACCTGAACGAGTTGCAGTACTTCGACAGCGGCACACCGGCAGAGTTGCAGGGGTACAGCAAAATACTGGTCACCGAGCCATCCCACCCGTACCTTGGAGCTTGGTGGCCCGCCGGGCACACCCTCGGCTGGGACCACACCTTCACCAGCCAGGCAGCCGACTTCCTCACAGCGATCGACTCGGGCACACCGACGACGCCGTCGTTCGAGGACGGATTGGCAACCCAGCGGGTACTGGCCGCAGTGGAGGCCAGCGCCGCCCAGGCGGGCGCCGCCGTCGCACCCGCCTGAGACGATCTATTGCACGCAGGAGAAACCTATGGAACTGTCCGTCCAGCTCTACACCGTCCGCGACGCCCTCGAAGCGGACCTCGATGGCACCATTGACCGGATCGCGGCGATGGGTTTCACCAACGTCGAGCCGTACAACTTCGCCGCGGATCCGGCTCCGCTGGCTGCAGCCCTGAAACGGAACCACCTTTCGGCACCCTCCGGGCACGCACCACTGCTCTCAACCGACCAGGCAAGGATCTTCGAGGCGGCCCGCACCCTCGGGATGCGCACCGTGATCGATCCTTATGTGCACCCCGACCGTTGGACATCGGTTGCCGACATCGCCGCCACGGCCGCGCAGCTCAATGAGGCTGCGACGCTCGCCGCGGAGTATGGGTTGCGCGTGGGCTACCACAACCACTGGTTCGAAATAGAGACCGATTTTGATGGCCGCACTGGTCTTGAGGTACTGGCCGAAAACCTGCATCAGTCGGTAGTCCTGGAAGTGGACACCTATTGGGTGGCGGTCGGCGGGCAGGATCCGGCGGCCCTGCTGGGACGCCTCGGTGACCGGGTCCGGCTCATCCATATCAAGGACGGTGCAGTCGACCAGGACAACAAATCCCAGGTGGCAGTCGGCGCCGGACGGATGGACATCGAGGGGGTCCTGGCCGCGTCGTCGACAGTCGAAACGGCAGTGGTCGAACTCGACGACAGCGCCGGGGACCTTTTCACCGCCATTGAGGAGAGCCGCCGGTTCCTGCTTGCCCGGACCGGCGCATGAGGGGCCCTGTCGGCGTCGGCGTGATCGGCGCCGGGGTGATCAGCAAGGAATACCTGACCAACCTCACCGCTTTCCCCGACCTCCACGTTCACATCGTCGCCGATCTCTTTGAGGATGCCGCGCGCACCCGCGCCGCCGAGTTCGGCGTGGCAGCGGCGGGNCGGGTGGGGTTGAAGCTGCCCTGTCTCACCCGGACGTGGAAATTATCGTCAACCTGACGACCCCCGCCGCCCACGTGCCGGTGGCCCTTGCCGCCGTCGCGGCCGGAAAGCATGTCTGGTCCGAGAAGCCGTTCTCCCTCGACCGCGCCTCCGGAGCCGAGCTACTGGCCGCGGCCGAAGCAGCGGGAGTCCGGCTGGGATGCGCCCCCGACACCTTCCTCGGCGCGGGGCTCCAGACTGGGCTGCGCACCATCCGGCGCGGCGATATCGGCACGCCGTTGACCGCCCTCACCCTGATGCAGTCCCCGGGCCCGGAATCATGGCATCCCAATCCTGCCTTCCTGTTCCAGGCGGGGGCAGGGCCCCTTTTCGACATCGGCCCCTACTATCTGACCGCCCTGGTGCAGGCGTTCGGGTCCATCCGGCGGGTCGCGGCCCTCGGCTCCCGCGCGCGGGACACCCGGGTCATCGGCTCGGGGCCCAAGGCGGGTGAATCGTTTAGGGTGTCCGTGCCCACCCATGTCAGTGCCCTGGCAGAGTTCGACGGCGGCCGGTCGTCGCAGAGTATCTTCAGTTTCGACTCCCCCAGGCCCCGAACGGGTTTCGTCGAAATCACCGGGACCGATGCCACCATCGCTTTCCCCGACCCGAACGAGTTCCACGGGGAGGTCCGGTTGCACCGGCACGGTGCCGATGATTGGGAGACCATACCCGCCGTCGGGTCGGTATTCGGCCGTGGTTCCGGCGTGCTGGACATGGCACGGGCTATCCGGGCAGGCGTACCTCACCGCGCGCAGGGCTCAACCGGTTTCCACATTCTCGATGCGATGGTGGCGATTGCCGAATCAGTCGACACCGGAGCATTCGTGCCGGTGACCAGTTCCGCCGCAGCACTCGATCCCCTTCCCGAGGACTGGGACCCGTCCCAGCTCACCCTTTCCTAGGAGACACCATGGCACGCAACTACACCCTGTTCACCGGCCAGTGGGCCGATCTACCCTTCGAGGAGGTAGCCAGGCTGGCGGGCGAATGGGGCTACGACGGGTTGGAGGTCGCCGTCTCCGGGGACCATCTGGATGCGTGGCGCTGGGACGACGATGAGTACATCGCTGGCCGGCTGGACATTCTGGAACGTAACGGGCTGAAAGTGTGGGCCATCTCCAACCACCTCAAGGGTCAGGCCGTGTGCGACGACCCGATCGACTTCAGGCACCAGGCCATCGTCGGCGCCCGGGTCTGGGGCGATGGGGAGCCCGACGGCGTCAGGGCACGCGCCTCCGAGGAAATGCAGCACACCGCGCGGCTGGCCCAGAAGCTCGGGGTGAAAACGGTGGTGGGGTTCACCGGTTCCTCGATCTGGCAGTACGTGGCCATGTTCCCGCCGGTGTCCCAGGACGTGATCGACGCCGGCTTCCAGGACTTTGCGGACCGCTGGAACCCCATCCTCGACGTGTTCGACGAGTGCGGGGTCCGGTTTGCCCATGAGGTGCACCCGTCGGAGATCGCCTACGACTACTGGTCCACCCAGCGGGCGCTCGAGGCCATCGGGCACCGGCCGGCTTTCGGTTTGAACTGGGACCCCAGCCACTTCATGTGGCAGCAGATCGACCCGGTGGCGTTCATCTCCGACTTCGCGGACCGGATCTACCACGTCGACTGCAAGGACACGAAGATGCGGATGGGCGGCGGCCGCAACGGCATCCTGTCCTCGCACCTGCCGTGGGGAGATTCCCGGCGCGGCTGGGACTTCGTGTCCACGGGCCGCGGCGATGTGCCGTGGGAGGACAGTTTCAGGGCACTGACCAGCATCGGCTACGACGGGCCCATTTCAGTGGAGTGGGAGGACGCCGGGATGGACCGGCTGCAGGGTGCACCCGAAGCCCTGGCCTTCCTGAGGCAGTTTAACTTCGGGCCCTCGGGCGCCTCCTTCGATGCTGCCTTCAAGCAGTAGCGGGCTCCTGTCCCAGGGCGCGGCCCCTGTAGGGCGGGCCGGTGTAGCGGCCGTGTGATTTGCCGTAACGCACCGGAAACGCCACCGTAGTAGCCTTTCCACATGCGCGAAAACCAAGCCAGCATCATTGAGGAAATGGGCGTGCGGCCCACCATCGATCCCGCAACGGAAATCCGTGCCAGGGTCACCTTTCTGAAGGACTACCTCAAGGCCACCGGGACCAACGGTTTTGTTCTCGGGATCAGCGGCGGAGTGGACTCTTCGCTGTCCGGCAGGCTCGCCCAGCTGGCCGTGACTGAACTGGCCGAGGAAGGGACTGAGGCGGACTTCATCGCCGTCCGCCTCCCCTACCGGGAACAGCAGGATGAGGATGACGCGCAGGCGGCCCTGGAGTTTATTCAGCCGAAAAGCCAGCGCACCTTCAACGTCGCAGCAGCTGTTGACGGGTTCGAAGCGGAGTATGCCAGTGCCACGGGTGAGGACATCTCCGACTTCACCAAGGGAAACATCAAGGCCCGGGCGCGGATGATTGCCCAGTACGCGCTCGCCGGCCAGCACAACCTCCTGGTGATTGGCACCGACCACGGAGCGGAATCGGTCACCGGGTTCTTCACCAAGTACGGCGACGGCGGTGCTGACATTCTGCCGCTGTTTGGCCTCAACAAGCGCCAGAACCGGGAGCTGCTCAAGGAACTCGGCGCGCCGCCCCAGGTTTACACCAAGGTGCCGACGGCTGATCTGCTGGATCATCAGCCCGGCCGCACCGACGAACACGAACTGGGAATCACCTACGACCAGATTGACGACTATCTGGAAGGCAGGGAGGTGGAAGAGTGGGCTGCTCTCGCGATTGAGCGCCGCCACACCATGACCCGCCACAAGCGCACCGTCCCTGTCACCATTCTGGACACCTGGTGGCGGGGCTGACGCCCGGGACATTGGTAACGTGTTCCCTGTGAAGATTGCCACCTGGAACGTAAATTCCCTCCGAGCCCGCGCGGACCGCGTCGAAGCCTGGCTAGACCGCTCCGACGTCGATGTCCTCGCAATTCAAGAGACCAAATGCAAGGACGAGAACTTCCCCTGGGATCTGTTCGAAGCCAACGGCTACGAGGTGGCCCACTTTGGTCTGAGCCAGTGGAATGGCGTCGCGATCGCCTCCCGGGTGGGGCTCGACGACGTCGAACGCACCTTCGAGGATCAGCCCCTCTTCGGGAAGGACGCGGAGCCGATCCAGGAAGCCCGCGCTATCGGTGCCACCTGTGGCGGCGTGCGGGTCTGGAGCCTGTATGTCCCCAACGGACGGTCCCTCGACGACCCCCATATGCAGTACAAGATTGATTGGCTCGACACTCTGCGGGCAAAAGCCCTTGGCTGGATCGAAACCGACCCGACGGCGCAGATCGCCCTGACCGGCGACTGGAACATCGCCCCCCAGGATGAGGACGTCTGGGATATCGACCTGTTCCAGCGGGAGGGCTACACCCATGTCAGCCCGGCGGAGCGCGCCGCCTTCCACGCGTTCGAAAACTCGGGCTTCACCGACGTCGCCCGCCCCCACACCCCGGGCCCCGGCGTCTACACATACTGGGATTACAAGCAGCTGAGCTTCCCCAAGAAAATGGGCATGCGGATCGACTTCGTGCTGGCATCTCCGGCGCTTGCCGAGCGTGTGACCGGCGCCTCGATCGACCGGGAGGAACGCAAGGGCAAGGGCGCCTCGGACCATGCACCGGTCATTGTGGAGCTGGGGTAACTGATGGCGGCCATCGGTCCGGCCGCCACGGGCCACACCTTCCCCTACGTGTCGTTCCTCAGGGTCTTCGAACCGCTTGAGGCATTCAGCGACGCCCAGCAACTGGTGATTTTGGAGCAGCGGTCGCGGGAACGCAAGGACACCGAGGGGATTGAACGCAACAACTCGCTGCAGCGGATTCTTCGCCAGGTGTCGGACCCGTTCCCCCACCACGGGGCAGACCTGGTCCGGGTCCTTCATTTCCCCGGCACTAACGGCGTCACCGCTCAGTACTATTGCCCCAATCAGCTGGCGGTCCGCACCTCGCTGGCAGCCGAGTCGCTGGGACAAACGATTCGCGGTCCGCTGGTGGATGTGTTGCTGCCCGAAGCGGCAACCGACGCACACCAGGCGCGACTCGATCCCGAGACCGTCGCCGAGACGACCGCCAAGCTCCACACCCGATCAGCCACCTGGGGGATTCCATTCTCCTGGTTTGTCCTGATCCACGAAGACGATCTCACCGAGGTGATTGAGGACGGCGGCAAGGTCCGCACCGTGCGGATGGCCGCGGCGGTGCACGAATGCATCGAGCGGGCCAAGCACGCGATGGCGTCTCTGGCGATCGCTGCGCCGGAGCTGGACCTGCTCGATGACCTGACAGACATTATCGAATGGCTCCAGTTGTTCCGTCTCGACGCGGTGGTGGAACTCGACTACGGCCCGGTCGCCGACCTGGTGTTCCCCGACGAGTCACCCATGGACGTCAGGATGGGCATCGAGTGCCTGGCGGAAGGCGACATGACGGGCGCCGCAGCGTCGTATCGTCGGTTGGCCTCCCGCTGGATCCCGATCCGCCAGTTGGCCCGCGCCAACTAGCCGCCTGCTACCGGCCACATCGACACCAGCACCTCGCTGCCAGCCGCCTGCCCGGGCGCGCGCCGTCGTCGTCGGCCGCCACCTGCGCCGTTCCGGTGAGGAACCTTGACGTCGGGGGCCAACGTCCAGGTCGCTCACCAGACCGGACGACGACGGCGCTAGTTGATCCCCTCCACGGCGTAGGACACCTTGGTGACGCCCTTCTTGGACTTGATCTTGGTGATGGTCAGGGTGCCGATGTCGCTGACGTCCCGGACATGGGTGCCACCACAGGGGACTCCGAAGTCATCGCTGTACAGCACGATCCGTGCTGGTTTGTTGGTGGGGATGTTGTCCGGAACGTTGCGGCAGTAGTCGCCCATCTCCGATACCGGCATGAACCTGATTTCGTTGGTGCTTCCGGCGCCGACCACATCACGCGCTGCCTGCTGGATCCTCACGAGCGTGGCTTCGGTTTCCTCCGGAGCCAGCGCAGCGTTGTATTCGACGAAGGACATGTGGGGATAGTGTGCGCCTTTGCCTGGAACCCAGGGCAGGCCGAGCCGTTCAACCGCCAGGTCCACCACATGACCGGCCGAGTGCAGGCGGG
>NZ_ASZW01000099.1:17530-31403 GCF_000468215.1 Arthrobacter sp. CAL618
CCCGCCTGGTCGTGTCGACCGCCAGCGACACTTCGTCCCCGACGGCGATTGGCCCGTTTCCGAGGTGGTGGACCATACCTTCGGGGTCCAACCGGACCTCCTCCACCGCGAACTCCCCGGCGGCTCCCCTGATCGCGCCGGTATCCCAGTCCTGGCCACCACCGCGGGGGTAGAAGCAGGTCCGGTCCAGGACGACGTCGGTGCGGCCGTCGTCGTCGACGCTGACCGACTGCACGCGTGCGGCGCCGGTCAACACATCGAAGTCGTTCAGGTACATCAGTTCGGTAGCCATCCGCCGATTCTATCTACCCGGTTGCCCACCGAATCGCACCATCCAGTGGAGCGTTACGTATCTGCCCAGCGAAAGCTTGATTCAGTGGGCGGGGTAGTCACCTAGCGGACAGGTAGCGCGGCGGCCCGGTTGACGTCCTGATGATCAGCTCGTGCGGACGGGGTGCCGGGGCGGCAACGGGCACGCCCCCCTCGAGCTCGGCAAGCAGGAGATCAGCCGCATACGCCCCCTGCTCCTCGGGGCTTTGCCGGATGGTCGTCAGGCTCAGCGGGTCCGCGAATTCATGGTCGTCGATTCCCACCACCGAAAGCTGCCCGGGGATGCTGATCCCTAGATCGGCGGCTGCACTGATCACGCCGAAGGCCATCTCGTCCGAGGAGCAAAACACTGCCGTTGGCCGATCAGCCGGATCCTGCAGGAGGGTTAGCGCCGCCGCCTTTCCACGTTTGAAACGGAAGTCCCCGAACACTGACCACTCCGGTCGGACGGGCAGCCCATGCCGGGCCATCGTGGAAAGATACGCCTCCTCACGGATGCGGGGCACCTCGAACTCGATACCAAATGACCCGCCGCCCCGCAGGTGTGCAATGTCAGTGTGCCCCAGGGCAATTAGATGCTCGACGGCGTCCCGGGCCGCGGCGTCGTCGTCAATTCCCACATGACGGACTCCCCGGACGGATCCGCCCACCACGATGGTGGGCGAATCCAGGGCTTGCAGCGATCGGAGTTCATCATCCGTCAGCTCCATGCACATCACGAGGAGCGCATCGATGCGTTTGCGCAGGATGGACCGGTGGAACACCCGTTGCCGGTTGACCCCCGACCCGCCCAGGCTGAACACCACCAGGTCATATCCGGCTGCACGGAGCTGGCGATCCACCCCCTCCAGCACCGCCGAGAAATACCAGCGTTCAATCTGCGGCAGCAGCACTCCCATCGCCATGGTCCGGCCGGACGCCAGACCCGACGCCGACGACGACGGCACGTAGCCGAGCTCCTCTGCGGCACATTGCACCCGCAACCGGGTGCTGGCGGACACTCCGGGCAGCCCGCGGAGCGCCCGGGAAACGGTCGCCGTTGAGACGCCAAGGGATTTTGCGACGTCGTCAATGCTGGTCATCGGTTCATCCCTTAAGGCCGCCCGCCAGCAGACCGCGAACAAAGTAGCGCTGTAGGCCGAAGAAGACCAGCAGCGGAACGATCATCGACACGAAGGCACCAGCGGTGAGCCTGTGCCATTCGCCGCCGCGCGTGCCGGTGAGTTCCGCCAACCGCTGGGTGATGGGGGCGACGTCGGGCGTGCCACCGGAGAAGACCAGCGCGACCAGCAGGTCATTCCAGACCCACAGGAACTGGAAGATGGCGTAGGAGGCGAGTGCCGGAACTGACAGCGGGATGATGATGCGCCAGAAGATGGTGGCGTGACCCGCGCCGTCCACCCGGGCCGCTTCGATGACTTCACCGGGTATCTCAGCTATGAAGTTATGGAGCAGGAAGATGGCGAGGGGGAGGGCGAAAATTGAGTGCGCGATCCACAGTTGGGCGTAGGATCCTGACGGCAGTAACTGGAAATCACCGATCTGAAGGTTCACGAACAGGCTCAGGAGCGGTATCAGCGCCATCTGGAGGGGAATGATCTGGAGGGCGAAAATGAACACGAACATCGTGTCTTTCCCCCTGAACTTTCCCCAGGCGAACATGTAAGCCGCCATGGCGGCGATCACGAGCGGGATGATTGTGGCGGGAATGACGATTGCCAGCGAGTTCACGAAGTACTGGCCAAGGTTCGGCGACTGGCTCCCTCCGGATACCAGCACATCCACGTAGTTATCGGCCGTGAGCTCGCGATCCCCGAACACGTTCCACCAGCCGTTGCGCTGGATGTTCTCCTCAGGTCTGAAGGAGGAAATCAGGAGGCCCAGGGTGGGGATAGTCCACACGGTAGCAATGATGATCGCCGCGATGGTTGCACCCCGGGAAGTGAGCTTCTGCTTAACCCGGCGGGTGATGGGCGGCTGCGCACCGGCCGGGGTTTCCCCGGGCTGGGCTGATGCGGGAACTGGGGGAATAGTCGGCGTCGAGCTCATCGGATCTGCCTCTGCTGCTTGAGTACGCGTGCGTTGTATACGACCACCGGGAGCACCATGAGGAACAGAACGAGTGCCAGCGCCGCGCCGCGACCGGGTTCATTGGCCCTGAATGCCTGGGTGTACATTTCGTTGGCGATTACCGAGGTGTCGTAGTTACCCGCGGTCATGGTGCGGACAATGTCGAAGACCTTCAAAGTGATGATGGTAATAGTGGTGACCACCACGACCAGCGCTCCTCGAATGGAGGGAATGGTGATGTCACGGAACTGTTGCCACGCTGACGCGCCATCCAGCCTGGCCGCCTCAACAATCTCCATGGGAATGCCCTTGATGGCGGCCGAGAGGATCACCATCGCAAAGCCAACCTGGATCCAGACCATCACAGCGATCATGAAAAAGGTGTTGCCGGGCGCGTCGAGGAGGAACTGCTGAGGTTCGCCACCAAACCAAACCAGGATCTGGTTCAGCAGACCGATTTGCTCCTGCTCCGGACCCTTGTAGGCGTACACGAATCGCCAGATGACGCCGGCGCCCACCATTGAAATGGCCATTGGCATGAAGACCAGTGCTTTCAGGGTGCGCTCGCCCTTGGCTTTGTCGATGAAGACGGCGTACACCAGCCCAATACCGGATGCCAGAAGTGGCACCAGGATGACCCAGAGCACAGTGTTGCGCAGAGTAATCAGTGCGGTGGGTTCAGTGAACATCCACACGAAGTTCTCGATACCGTTGAGGTTGCCATCACGGTCGGTAAAAGCCAGCAGGGACGTCTGGACAGCAGGCCAGATCATCCCGACGACAAGCAGGATCGCTGCCGGGGCGAGGAAACCAATGACTGTCGCTTTATCCCGGAACGACTTGGGTGCCCGGTCAACGATGAGCATGATTAATCCGATAATGGCGGCGAAAATGGCCAGAGCCACCACCACCTGCAGGAACTTATTGCCAAGATCCTCCATTGCGCAGCCTCCTTGGTGCGATAAAGGGTGACGCAGAATGCGCTTTTGCGAACGACACGGTAGCGAGTACGGTGCGGAAAATGTCAGGACAAGTCCGGCGTTCCTCCTTGACGAAGGAACGCCGGCCTCGCTCTTGAACTACTGCGGCCAGGAGCTTTCGATGGTGTCGAGGACCTCCTCGGTCTCCGAACCGTTGATCCACTCCACGATGCCGCTCCAGAAGGAGTTGGCACCAACAGCGCCCGGCATCAGGTCGGATGCGTCAAAGCGGAAGACGGTGTCCTCGTTTTGCAGCAGTTCGATGGATTGACGATCCAGGTCGGACGTTGCAACCGATGGGTCAAGTGCCAGGTTGGCACTGATTCCGCTGCCCTGGGACACCCTGGCATTGGCAAACTCGCCGCTGGCCATGAACGACTGAAAGGCGACAACCTCTTCACGGTCGGCATAGGCAGCGATGATTTCGCCACCACCGGTGATTGCTCCGCCACCAGCCTCAACGCCCGGTGTCATGAACGCCCACACGTCGCCGTCTTCGGATACCTCGGTGCCTTCGGGCCAGTTGGCAGCCTGGAACGATGCCTGGTGGTGCATAGCGCAAGTTCCGTCGAGAACTGGCTGCCCTGCATCAGCGAACGGGGTGGAAAGGATCGACCGCACATCTCCAATTCCCCCGTTGACGTATTCCTCGTTCTTCAGGATCTCCCCCACCGCGTCGAAGGCTTCAGCGATTTGCGGATCGTTGAAGGGGATCTCATGGTTCACCCACTGGTCGTAAACCTCCGGACCTGCCTGGCGCAGCACGTAGTCCTCCACCCAATCGGTCCCGGGCCAACCCGTGGCTTCGCCGGATTCGAAACCAGCACACCACGGTTTCATGGTGCCGTCGGCCGCGATGTCCTCGGTGAGTGTCATCATGTCGTCGAGGGTCTCAGGGACTTCCCAGCCCATGTCCGTGAACACCGTTGGGTCATACCAGACGTAACCCTTGATATTGGCGAGCATCGGCGCACCATAGAAGACGTCGTCGACCGTGCCATATCCCTTCCAGTCCTCGGTCCAGTTCTCATCAACCAGCGCCTCGACCTCGGCCGGTGCGGGCAGGACATTGCCGCCCGCGACTTCGGCAGCCAGCAGGCCAGGCTGTGGGAAGATCGCGATGTCTGGGGGGTTTCCTGCCTGCGAGCGGACCCCAATCTGTGTCTCGAACTCCTTCGAACCCTCGTACACCACTTCAACCCCAGTGCACTCGGAAAAGTCTGCCCAGGAATTTTCGAGTAGTTCTGCCTCAGTGTCCACAATGGTGGAGTAGACGCTGACCTCGGCGTCCTCGAAGGTGCCGTAGCTCTCGTAGGACGCACAGTCGGCTGCGGGCTCGTCGCCGCCTCCGCCGCCGCCGCCGTCGTCCCCGGACCCGCTGCCGCATGCGGAGAGGCCCAGTGTCAGTACGCTCAGTGCCGCGATTGGCAGCAGCGTTTTCTTTGTGCGAAATGTCGCCATGAATAGACTCCTTTGTCTGGCGGTGGCAGCCTGCAAAACCCGCCCCGCCTCAGCGTTTGGTAAAATGAATGTAAGCGCTTACGTATTACAGGACAATACTTGTGCCAGATGTCACAGTGTTTGATACCAAATCGTGACGTGCACCTCAGCATCCCTTTCCCCCACTCCCGATTTCTCCAAGGAGAGTCAATGACCGCCTCTGCACCTGCAGTCAGCCGCTCGACCGATACTCCAACAACCCTCAGCCCGTGGTGGGCGGACGCGGTGATCTACCAGATCTATCCCCGCTCCTTCGCGGACGGCAATGCTGATGGCATGGGGGACCTGCCGGGTGTCAGGAGTCGGCTCCCCTATCTACGGAAGCTCGGAGTGGATGCCATCTGGCTCTCACCGTTCTATGTCTCCCCGCAGGCGGACGCCGGATACGACGTCGCCGATTACCGCGACGTTGACCCGCTGTTTGGCACCCTGGCCGACTTCGACTCAATGCTCGCTGAAGCCCACGAGTCCGGCATGAAGGTGATTGTGGACCTGGTCCCGAACCACACCTCCGACGAACACGAATGGTTCAAATCCGCCAAGCATGCGGCCCTCGATTCGCCGGAACGCGACCGGTACATCTTCCGGGACGGCAAGGGCGCCCACGGGGAACTGCCGCCCAACAACTGGCAGTCCATCTTCGGTGGCAACGCCTGGACGAGGCTGGAGGACGGTCAGTGGTACCTGCACCTGTTCGACACCAAGCAGCCGGACCTCAACTGGGACAACCCTGAGGTGCGCGCGGAAATGGTGTCTGTGCTGCGGTTTTGGCTGGACCGCGGGGTGGACGGCTTCCGCATCGACGTCGCTCACGGCATGGTCAAGGCCGAAGGTCTGCCGGACTGGGCGGAGCAAACCCAGATGATCGACGGCGGGAACTCGGATAAATCCGATGCAGATCTCAATCAAACCCCGCCCTATTTCGATCAGCCGGGCGTGCACGAGATTTACCGTGAGTGGAACAGGGTCCTGGCGCAGTACGACGGCGATCGGATGCTGGTTGCCGAAGCTTGGGTGGAACCTGCGGAACGGCTGTTCCGCTATGTCCGTCACGATGAAATGCAGCAGGCGTTCAACTTTGATTTCCTGCTGGCGGGCTGGGATGCTGCCCAGTTGACGGAGAGCATCACCGAATCGCTGACCGAGGCGGGGAAGGTGGGAGCGCCAAGCACCTGGGTGATGTCCAACCACGACACGGTCCGCCACACCAGCCGGTTCGGCCTGGAGGACCCTACCCAGTTCCCCAAGGGTCTCGGAACTGACCACGAGCAGCCTGACGAGGCGTTGGGGCTCTCCCGCGGCCGGGCGGCCGCGCTGGTAATGCTGGGCCTACCCGGTTCCGCCTACATTTATCAGGGGGACGAGCTCGGGCTTCCCGAGCACACGACCCTTCCCGACGGCGTCCGCGAGGACCCGACCTTCGCCCGGACCAACGGCACGGAGATCGGCCGCGATGGCTGCCGGGTTCCCCTGCCCTGGCTTGCGGAGGCTCCCGGCTTCGGATTCGGAATGTACGACGCCGTGAGCGCGCCGGGCGCCGCCCCCTGGCTCCCGCAACCGACAAGCTTCGCCGGCTACGCGGCCGACACCCAGGTAGATGTCTCGGGCTCCACCTACGAGCTGTACCGCGATGCACTGGGCCTGCGCCGCAGCCATGAGCTGGGTCGTGGGAACCTGGAATGGACTCCGCTGAACAGCCCGCAGGAGGGTGTCCTCTCCTACCGCAACGGGGTTGTCCTGGTGCTTGCCAACATGGGGGCCGCGACGATCGAGTTGCCCAATGACCACCGGGTGATCCTGGCCAGTGACGGGTCAGCGGTCGACGGCGGGCGCCTCACCACCAACGCGTCCGTGTGGTTGGTGCCGCTCAGTTCCTGATGGTTAGCGCACCCGCTCCGTCCGGGTGAAACGGGTCCGGGCGCCGGCGCTGATACTGATCAGCACCGGCGTCTGGCGTCCCACCAGCAGGTCGAGGGCTCTGACCAGGTCAGTGACCTCGGTCGCCACCTCGTGCGGAGATACCCCCGATCGTGGGAAGACCCTGATTCTCAAGGCCGGTTCCCCATCGAACACGTAGGTGGTGACCGCTGCATTCACGAGATCCCCGCGCTCCTGCAGGGCTGCCTTCAGCGCCTGCTCCGCGACCGACCCGTTGATTATCACCCGACCGGCAGCCTGCCCGCTGGCATCCGCATGGCTGTCATCCTGGGCCAATGTTCCGGAGCGCCCACGCCCCTGCGCGGCGATCCAACCGACCATGCACGCCACAATCAGCAGCATGACGAGCGCCAGCACTATCCAGAGCCAGCTATCCCGTTGTCCGTCGAGCGTGGTCTGCCGCAGCAACCCGTCGATTCCCTCGCCGAGATCGGCAGCAACCGATCGCCACCAGCGGGCTGCCGCCGGGAACATCAACAGAGTCGTTGCCACTCCCGCAGCCATCAGGAGGGCGCCGATGAGACCCAGTAACAACCGATTGAGGATCCGTGGTGTCTGGTTCACTGGCCAATCACCCCTGAAGGCGCGACGGCTACCCGCACCGCCGGGACCGGCGCGACGGATGTCAGCCGCAGTTCGTCCTCGACGACGCTACGGATGCGTTCGACGTCGACCGGCACGCCCGACGTCGGACGCACCTGAACATCGACGGCCCGACGCCCCACGGTGACCATCACCTGATCCGGGGTCACCCCGGCGGCCACCCGCGCGCGGCGGGCCAGGGCCGAGGCGAGCACTTCAGCATCGACCACGATCCCGGTGCGCTGGTTGGGAATGGCATGGCGCGCCAGGCGCCCCGGCAGAACGGCGCTAAGAAAGCACAGGAGGCCAATCAGGAACATCAGCAACCCGGCGCCCACCAACGGGGCCAGCTGGACATTGTCGGGCAGGTCCCCCAGCCACGCTGCCACCTGCTCCGGGCTGACCAGCCAGGCATTCTGGCCGGTTGCCTTCAGCGCAGCCTCGAACATCACGTACAGGCAGATGACTGAGATCAGGATGGCGACGGCGACCGCTGGTAGCGCGCGCGATGAATGCAGTTCACGGCGGACCACCTTGCGGGTCAGCTGGGCAGTGCGTTCATTCACCTGGCACGTCCCCCCTCAGCCGCCATGATGCCGGTGATTCTGATGTCGACCCGACTCAGCCGTGAACCACTGAGCTGGGCTACCTGTTGCAGCACGAGAGCTTTCGCCGCGTGCGTGCGGTCCCAGATCGATCCACCCACCCCGGTGACCAGGGATGGATCCTGGAGCGTACGGGTGAGGGACGGGACGCCGATGGGAAGCGCGAGGCGCAGGGCCAGCAGCCCCTGGTCGTCGGACCAGCTCGCGCGGATCTGCTGGGCTGGAACACCGAAGACGTCGGCAGCAACCGCCCGCGCGGTACTGGTGAGCGCCTGAGTGCTGATCCGGTTGTGCCCCGCGAGACCCGGTGGTGCCGCGCTCACGAGGAGGAGCGTCGGCCCGTGAGGGCGTCGCGGACGCTGGCCAGGTCCACTTTGCCCTCGGCAACCCGACCCAGCAGCGCGCCCACTGCGACGAAGAGGGCCATGAGGAGGAATCCCCAAAACCCGAAGGTCAGGGCAGTGAATGCGAGGACGGCGCCAAGCGCCATACCGACTACGGTGGGGGTCATAGTGATGGCCTAACTAGCTGCGGGGCGGGGTTTGTCGGGGGTTTTGGGGTCATTGAGGCCGGGTACGTGGACATCGGTGATCTCCACGTTCACTTCGATAACCTGCAGCCCCACCAGTTCCTGGACCCCCTGATAGACAGCCGACCTCACCTGATCGGCGACGGTGGTGAGGGGGTAACCGTACTCAGCCACCAGGACAACGTCCACCGCTACCTGGGTCTCCCCTACCTCCACCTGCACACCCTGGCTCAGGTCGTTGCCGCCGACGGCGTCGCGGATCGCGCCTAGCGCCCTACCGGCCCCGGTTCCGAGGCTGAAAACACCCGGAACTTTCCCGGCAGTAATGGCGGCGACCTTGGCGACCGCAGGGTCGGCAATGGTAGTTTTCCCACCCGTCGCATCAACCGTGCTGACGGTGGTCCCGGTCTCCCGCGGGAGCGGCCCGTCAGCGACGCCGGGAAGCGGCTCAGCCGGTCGGTGGCTGGGTGGTGGTGTCCTGTTCTCATCCATCGGCGTTGCACCCTTTCGTTGAGCCCAGCCTAACGGGTACCTGCCCTGGAAGGCACTGCCAGGGGGCCCCCGTCGACGGCGACTACTGAACGGGCTTGTTGCAATGCTCGTGCAGCCACTGCTCAACGGGTGCCACGGCCTCCCGGTAGGAGGCTTCGTCGAAACTCCCCCCATTTTCGGTACTGGCCGTGACGACCTCCTGCAGCCGGTCGAAATCGTCAGCCAGCTCCGGGGGAACCATTGACCGCACATCGTCGATCTGGTTGTGGAGCCGTTCGACCGTTTCATCATCCGAAGATCCCATGAAGCTCAACGGCGCCAGCAGGATCGAGGAAACCCCGGCGGCCACAATGACGCAGTCCTTCATGCTGGTGCCCACGGATCCGCTGTCCCCTGAGTTGTCAGGTGATGAGGAGCCGGGAGAACTCTCCGGGTCGGCGGTTTCGGCGAGGGAATCCTCAGCCGGAGCGGAGGGTTCGTCGGTGGGTGGGTCAGTGGTGAGGTCGGGAAGTTCAATCGCGGTGCCTTTCGGCTCAGGGCCGGAGTCACCACAACCGGTGAGCGAGAAGGCAAGCGCGCACACGGCAGCAACTGTGACACGCGATCCCAACACCCAGGCATCTCCCGATTCATTTGAATTCCCACTGACATGTTACTTAACGCACGAGCGCCCCGGTCTTCTCCTCGACCGGGGCGCCTTCTGAGCGGTAGCTCACCAAACGTTAGGCAGTAACCTTCTGACGCAGCGAGAACCGTCCCTTTTCGGGAAGTGCCAGCTTGAAGACCTTCGCCCAGGTTGACGCAACCTGCTTTGGCAGGGGCCCGGTGGTGTAGGGCAATCCGTAGCGGTTGCAGATTTCCTTCACCTTCACAGCAACTTCGGCGTAGCGGTTCGATGGCAGGTCGGGGAAGCAGTGATGCTCCACCTGGTGCGACAGGTTGCCGGTCATCAGGTGCATGAACTTGGAGCCAGAGATGTTGGCCGAACCGATCATTTGGCGGACGTACCAGTCGCCGCGGGTTTCGCCTTCAACCATTTCCTCGGTGAACGTGTCGGTGCCCTCGGGGAAGTGTCCACAGAAGATCACCGCGTGCGCCCAGACGTTGCGGATCGCATTGGCGGCGAGCGTACCGTAGAGCGCCTGCTTTCCGGAACCAGTCAACATCGCAACAGCGGGCGTAGCAGCGTAATCCTTGGTGAATTGCTTTACCGCTTTGACGCCAACCGCCTTGAGGTCCCTCGACATGTCCTCCTTGGACTTCAGGCCCTCTTTGTACTCGGGGATTTCCAGGTCGTAGAGAGCAATTCCCCACTCGAAGACTGGCGCCAGGATCGCGTTATAGAGCGGGTTGCCCAGGTTGAAGGGGGTCCACGGCTGATCGGCATCCATGCGCAGCAGGTTGTAGCCGACGTCCCGGTCCTTGCCCACCACGTTGGTCCAACGGTGGTGCAGGTCATTGTGGGTGTGCTGCCAGGACCTGGCAGGAGTCACGAAGTCCCACTCCCAGGTGGTGGAGTGAATGTCAGGATCCCTCATCCAGTCCCACTGGCCATGGAGCACGTTGTGCCCAATTTCCATGTTTTCAAGGATCTTGGCGACACTGAGCATAGCTGTGCCTGCCACCCACGCCGCCTTGTTGCGGCCCACCAACAGGGAAGCACGGCCCGCAATTTCCAGGCCGCGCTGAACCTTGATGACCCGCCGGATGTAAGCGGCGTCGGTGGCTCCACGCTTGGCGAGCACCTCGTCGCGGACTGCATCGAGCTCGCGTCCCAGCTCCGCAATCTGTTCATCGGACAGATGCGCTGCTGCTGGCGGCCTCACCAGCGGATGCCCGGTTGCAGCGAGCGCCCCGGGCCGGGTCACTACGGGCTTCGTCTCAGTGCGTTCGGTCAGTGTCGTCATACGGTGGTGCTCCTTAAAGGTCCAGATTGACGGGTCCGGCTGCTGCCGAAACACACGTCTGAATTAATTGGCCGGGTTCCCCATGAACTTCCCCCGTGCGGAGATCGCGGACCTGACCGGCTCGCAACGGGGTAAGACAACTATGGCAAATGCCCATCCGGCATCCGCTGGGCATCAGCACGCCAGCGTCCTCGCCGACGTCGAGCAGGGGTGTATCGCCATCGGCTTCAACCTCGCGGTCGGACGCCTCAAACTGAACCAATCCGCCGTCGTGCCCCTCACCGCCGGCAAGATTGGTGCTGAACCGCTCGATGGTGAGCGTACTTCCCTCCGAGGCCTCCTGGCCCGCAGACAGCGTGGGTTGGGACGCCCACAGCGCCTCCGCGTCATCGAGGAACTCCTCAGGACCGCAGGCATAGGCTGCACGTTCACGCCAGTCTGAGCACAACTCTTCCAGCTCGGCGTCGGATCCAAAGTCCAGCCTGCCTCGCTCCGCCGTGAACAGGTGGGTTACCCGGAAATTGGAGAACTGGTCGGCCAGCTCGTTCAGCTCTTCCAGGAACAGACTGTCCTTCGGCGTCCTCGCCGAGTGGATCAGGACGACGTCGGCGTCCGGGCGTCGTGGCACCAGGGTCCGGACCATCGACATCACTGGAGTGATCCCGCTACCGGCGGTAAGCATGAGCAGCGGGCGGGGATGTTCAGGGAGGACAAATTCGCCCTGCGGTGGAGCGAGGAACAGGACATCGCCCGGCTTGGTATTGCGTACCAGGACCCCCGAGACTGCGCCGGCGTCGGTCACCGTAATTGCGGGATCCGCGCCTGCGGCGGCACTTAGCGAATAGGAGCGCCAGTGGCGAACGCCATCCAGTTCCACACCGATCCGAGCCCACTGGCCAGCCTGGTGCGCTTTCCAACCCCACCCGGGATGAAAGTGGATGGTGACCGAATCGGGCGTTTCGGACACGACTTTAGTAACCACACCGCGCAGCTGACGGCTCGAGTACACCGGGTTGAAGAGGGCTAGTACGTCTTCAGGGGCGAGAGGAGTGATCAGAACGGATGCGGCGCGGGCAAGCTGACGGAGCCGAATCATCCTTCAAGTCTAGAATAACGGTCGCCGTAGTTCTCCTAGCAGGACATACGATTATGCCAAGGAAACTATCCCGTCGAAACAATCCTCGAGGCATTGCATGAGTTCCACCACACCCGGCGCTGCGAGTCTTGCGTTGGAGCCACCCTGGCTTGCCCTACCCGAAGAGATCAGCGCACTGCTGCGTCCCCTGATGCCGGGCGTCGTCGAAGCGATCATTGAGGCTGTGCCGCAACTGGTTCCGACTTATGCGAGGCCCATTGAGGGTCGGTTCGGTCGGGGCTTACGGCGCGGGGTCGCGGTAGCTCTTGAGCGCTTCCTGCAGCTGCCGGGGACCAGGCTGCCCGCCCTGTCCGAGGAGAGTAGGCAGCTGGTAGCAGGGCTGGGGAGCGGGGAATTCCGGCAGGGTCGCAGCATGGATGCCCTGCTGAGCGCCTACCGGATGGGTGCCCGGGTGACCTTCCGTGAGATGTCGCGGATCTCAATGAAGCAGGATCTGGGCCTTGAGGTGGTGGTGAACCTTGGTGAGTCAATCCTGGCCTACATTGACGAGCTTTCGGCGGTGAGCGCCGAGGCGTATGCGTATGAGCAGTCCGAGCGTGCCGGGGCAGTCGATCGGCGCAGGACCGAGCTGTTGGAACTGCTACTGCTCGGGCAGGCAGACGAGGCGGCGCTGCGGCAGGCGGCATCGATGGCTGATTGGGCTTTGCCAGCACAGATGACCGTGGTCACGCTGCCCCTTGACCGGGCCGCGGGGCTGCGCCGCCAGCTCGACCCCGGTTCCCTGTTGGTGGAACGGGAAACAGACGCGGTGGTCCTGGTCCCCACCCGCGACACCCCAACGGCCCGCCGCCAGCTATCGAAGGCACTACAGGGACGGTCGGCAGCAGTGGGGCCGGCCTCCGGCTGGGAACGGGTCCCCGACTCGTTGCGGTTGGCAGTTCTGGCCGCCACAGTGTTCCCACCACGTGAAGGGCCCGAGGATCCTCCCATCTGGGCCGACGAGCATCTGGCACAGGTCATTCTTGGCGCCGAACCCACAGCAATCACCGAGCTGGCCCAGCGTCGGCTGGCGCCGCTGGACGGGTTGCGGCCGGCCCAGCGGGAGCGACTCGTGGAGACTCTCCAATCCTGGTTGAAGCATTGGGGGCAGCGGGCACCCATTGCCGCCGAACTGGAAATTCATCCGCAGACGGTTGGCTACCGGCTCATTCAGCTTCGCGAGGCTTTCGGTGACGACCTGGAGAATCCCCAGATCCGATTCGAACTCCAGCTAGCCCTCCATGCCGGGCGGCGTTGACACGGCCTATCGGATCCACCTCGAATAAACTAAGGTTGCTTAGAAGATTGGTTGGGTCGAACACACCAGACGGTTCATCCAGCCAATAAGAACTTAGAACGATCAGACAGGAGCACCATCATGAAGAACAAACTTGTATTCGCAGCAGGCATGGCCGCCGGCTATGTGCTCGGCTCGCGTGCCGGTAGGGACAGCTACGACAAGCTGAAGACCAAAGCTGACGAACTGTGGAACAACCCGAAGGTGCAGGAGACTGTTGCTGACACCGCTTCCACCTTGAAGCACAAGATGCCCGAGGTGCAGGAGCAGGCTGGCGGCGCCGTCAAGAAGGCCAAGGAGTCGGTCTCCGGTGCACTGCACCGCAGCGACAAGGCCGATGACGCCAAGGGAACCTCCACAGGTTCAGCGTCCACCGGTTCAGCGTCCACCGGCCCCAGCGGGGGCAACCCCGCCAAGGTTGAGGACACGCCGTTCCAGAACCAGGACGATGACACCCGCCCGGACACCGTCTAGGTAGCTCCCGTTTGGGGTAGTTACCCGAATGCCC
>NZ_ASZW01000100.1:0-4416 GCF_000468215.1 Arthrobacter sp. CAL618
CAGCCAATCCCTGGTGACCGTCGCCAGGGAACAGATCTCCCTGCCAAGGCCGTCGCCGAGCGCGAACCGGGCTTCGGCGGCAGCAGTGCTTCCCGCAGGGGCGGATCTCGGCGTCGACGGCGTTTCACCGCTCGTGACCCCCAACGATAACTACTACCGGATCGATACCGCCCTCGTGGTGCCGGTAGTGGATCCGGTCACCTGGCGGCTACGGGTGACCGGCATGGTGGATCGGGAGGTCGAGCTGACCTTCGACGAGCTCCTGGCCAAGCCCCTGATCGAAAGCTATATCACCCTCGCCTGCGTTTCGAACGTGGTGGGCGGTGACCTGATCGGCAACGCAAAATGGCTCGGCTGGCCGGTCCGCGACCTGCTGGCCATGGCGGGCGTCCAGGAGGGGGCCGATATGGTGCTGTCGCGCAGCATCGACGGATTCACCGCCAGCACTCCGCTGGAAGCCATGACCGACGACCGGGACTCACTGATCGCCGTCGGAATGAACGGCGAAACCCTGCCTGTTGAACATGGGTTCCCCGTCCGCCTGGTGGTTCCCGGGCTGTACGGTTTCGTCTCGGCGACCAAGTGGGTGACCGAGCTGAAAGTGACACGGTACGACGACGACGTCGCCTACTGGTCTACCCGGGGCTGGTCAGAACGTGGGCCGGTCAAAACCTCCTCACGCATTGACGTCCCCCAAAACAATTCGACGGTGCCCGCCGGGACGGTCGCGATCGCCGGCTACGCCTGGGCGCAACACCGGGGGATTGAGCGGGTCGAGGTGAGGGTGGACGGGGGCAGATGGCAGAGCGCCCGGCTGGGAACCGAGATCTCCCGGGACACGTGGCGGCAGTTCTCGGCCGACATCCAGCTGGACCCGGGATCACACACGGTGCAGGTACGGGCCGTCGATGCGACGGGGGCGGTGCAGGTGGACCGGGTGGCACCGGTGACCCCCGACGGCGCCACGGGACTCCACACCGTGTCGTTCACGGTTTCCTGAGCACGGTTGCCTGAGCACGGTTTCATGGGAGCCTAAGGTGGAGCATCAGAGCTAACCGTGAGGGCAGGTAGGGATCCCATGATCAGAAGCGTCGAGGAACATCAGCAAGCCGTGCTGGGGCTGCTGCGCTACAGCAGCGGCTACCCCGCCGACAGTCTGGCCGATAGCCGGGCAGAGTCGAACAACGACCACCTTCCGCTGGCGGCGNCCCGCGGCCGGGTGCTGGCCACCGATCTGCCCGCCCCGGTGAGTCTGCCTCCGTTCGATAACTCGCAGATGGACGGTTACGCCATCCATGAGGCCGATGTGGATGTAATCAGCGACCATCGGGGGCTAACCCTCAGCGTCGGAGCTCCCATTCCGGCTGGCATCGAACCGCCGGACCTGGTTCAGGGGACCGCCGCGCCCATCATGACCGGCGCCATGATTCCCCGCCACACCGGTGCCGTCGTCCCAATCGAACGGGTCACACCCGCCCAGTTCTATTCGGCTGCGGACTACGCGTCAGGCGTCGCCCTGACCGTTGACCTCCCCGGGACGGTCGAGCCCGGTGCCTTCATCCGCCGGATCGGCAGCGACATCGCGGCCGGTACAGCGGCCCTCACCGCCGGGACACTCCTCGGCCCGGCCCAACTGGGCCTCCTCGCGGCCTGCGGCGTGGCAACCGTCCCGGTGCGCCGTCCCTTCACCGTCCTGCTGCTGACCACCGGGGACGAAGTACAGGAGCCCGGCAGCACCCCGCAACCCGGCAAAATCTTCGACGCCAACACCACACTGCTCGAAAGCGCACTCCTGGACGCGGGCGCCGCCGTCGTCCGCCACCGACTGATGGATGACAATCCTGCCCTGCTGCGGGAGGCGTTCGCGGCGGTGGCCGACAGTGGCATCCACCTGATCCTCACCACCGGTGGCATCAGTCAGGGCGCGTATGAGGTGGTGAAGCAGGCGCTGGCCAATAGCAGCGTCGAGTTCCTCTCGGTCGCCATGCAACCGGGCGGACCGCAGGCGTTGGGGACCATCGGCGGTGTCCCGTTCCTGGGGTTCCCGGGCAACCCGGTCAGCGCGCTCGTCTCCTTCGAAATGTTCCTCCGCCCAGCGCTGACCGCCGTCGCGGGGACCCCTCATCCTCGGGTCGCGCTGACCGCCGCGCTCGAAGAGGAGGTCACCTCGCCCGAGGCCAAACACCAGGTCCGGCGGGGCTGGTACACGCCCCGGGCGGCAGCGGGGGAAGCGCTCGGAACGGTTAGGCTGGTAGGCGGCCCGGGATCGCACCTGATCCATGCGCTGGCCGAATCAAACGTGCTGGTCCACCTACCGGCTGGCACCGGTTGCCTGGCCGCGGGGGATCTGGTTACCGTCTGGTTGGTGGATGGGGTGCACGGCGCACCATCCTTTGGGATTCCCGCAGCGAGCCTCCTCGCCGTGGCCGGGCCAGAGCACAGCTAAGTATCGAGAACCAGTAAGGACAGCATGACCGAGAACCCCAGCCCGTCGTCATTGAGCCACGTCCGCGCAGACGGCAGCGCCCACATGGTCGATGTGTCGGCGAAGGCTGAAACCACCCGCGAAGCCACCGCACAGGCCATCCTGCACACCACCGCGGAGGTGGTCGGACTGATCACCGCCGGTGGCCTGCCCAAAGGCGACGCACTCGCCGTCGCGCGGGTGGCCGGCATCCTGGCTGCCAAGCAGACGTCCGCACTGATCCCGCTCTGCCACCCCCTGCCCTTGAGCAAGATCACCGTGGATTTCGAGGCCGCCGAGAACGCCGTGACAATTACCTGCGCGGTCAAGACAACGGCAGTCACCGGCGTCGAGATGGAAGCCCTGACCGGTGCCTCCCTGGCAGCCCTCGCGCTCTACGACATGATCAAGGCAGTGGACAAGCGGGCCATCATCACTGACACGAAAGTGCTGGCGAAGTCCGGCGGCAAGAGCGGGGACTGGACGGCATGAGCGCCCCGCGCACCGCAGCGGTGATCATCGCCTCGACCCGCGCAGCCGCCGGGGTTTACCAGGACGAGTGCGGTCCACTCATCCACAGCTGGCTGCTGGAGAACGGCTTCGCGCCGCAGGAAACCCTGGTGGTGCCCGACGGCGACGCCGTGGGCCAAACGATCGGTGACGTGCTCAAGGGCTCACCGTCGGTGGTTATCACCAGCGGCGGCACCGGGTTGAGCCCCGACGATGTCACCCCCGAACAAACCGCACCCTACCTTCAGCGCCACCTGCCCGGCGTGATGGAAGCGCTCCGGCGCCTCGGTACCGAGAAGGTCCCAACAGCAGCACTGAGCCGTGGTCATGCTGGCACCGCCGGAAGCACCTTCGTGATCAACCTGCCCGGCTCACCCGGCGGGGTCCGGGACGGGTTGGCAGTGCTCAAACCACTGCTGGGGCACATCTGCTCCCAGCTGGAAGGAAAAAATGAACACTAGCCACGTGGTGCATGTGTCCCTCGCGCAGCAAAGCATCAGCCTCGATGAGGCCCTCGCCCAGGTCGACGCACCGGACTGTGGAGCGGTAGTGGGTTTCGGCGGGGTGGTGAGAAACCACGACGGCGGCCGCGACGTCACGTCGCTGAGCTACTCGGCGCACCCCAGCGCTGAGCGGATTATCGGCGAGATCGCCGACGGGATCGCCGCCCGGTACCAGGGCGTTCGGATCTGGGTGGCGCACCGCGTCGGTCCGCTAACCATTGGTGACCCTGCCCTGGTGGCAGCTGTCGCCTCCGCCCACCGGGGCGAAGCCTTCGCCGCCTGCTCCGAGCTGGTGGACACCGTCAAGGAAAAGGTCCCCATCTGGAAGGAACAGTTCTTCACCGACGGGACCGTCGAGTGGGTGGGTGCCGGATCCGCAGCCACCGCGGGGGACTCCTGACCCAAATGGGCAGGGGAGTGCCCGATCAGTAGGGTTGGGTGTTATGACTGAACAACTTGCCGTGGCCGTACTCGGCGCCGCCGGCCGCATGGGGTCGGAGGCCGTCAAGGCCATCGACGCCGCAGCGGACCTGAAACTGGTGGCAGCCCTCGGGCGCGAAGACACCCTGGACACCATTGTCGCGGCCGGCGCGCAATGCATCGTCGACCTCTCCGTCCCCGACGCGACCTTCGACAACGTGGTGTTCGCCGTGGAGCGCGGCATCCATGCCGTCGTCGGGACTACCGGGTGGGACGAATCACGGCTGCAGCAGCTCGGCAGTCTGCTCGCTGATCACCCGACCACCGGGGTGCTGATCGCCCCGAACTTCGCGGTCGGCTCGGTGCTGGCCTCAGCGTTCGCCGCGCGGGCAGCCAAATACTTCGAGTCGGTTGAGATCGTCGAACTGCATCATCCGGACAAGGTGGACGCTCCCTCGGGTACCGCCGTGCGGACCGCGAACCTGATCGCGCAAACACGCCGGGAAGCCGGCCTTCCCG